>DATIJX010000180.1:0-1742 GCA_035478175.1 Ignavibacteriaceae bacterium | reverse complement strand
GCTGAAGGCGGTCCGAAAATTTTATCTCCTTCCGAAGATTATGAATATTTCCTGGAGAAAAATTCAGGACAGGAAATACTTTTACTTGCTGCATCGGACAGCAGAGTAAAAACTCATTACTGGTACGTGAATGAAGAATTCATTAAGAAAACAAAACCAGGTGAAAGATTATTTTTTATTCCTGAAGAAAAAGAGTTGAAGATAACCTGTCTTGATGACAAAGGAAGAGACGGAAGCGTAAATGTCAGTATAAAATTTTACTAGCTTCAGCTCAAAAAACTTTTCGAAATTCATTTGCCGTTTGTCAATTAATTCCTATCTTGCACCTAGGGCTCATCCTGATAATTTCCAATAAATAATTTTTTAGTAATCATTTTTAATGGGTAATAAATGACTAATAACAGCACCAGTGTAAATAAAAAGTTCTCCGATAAAATTCTGGACTTCATCGAGAAATCAGGCAACCTACTTCCCGACCCGGCGATGATGTTTTTCTTCTGCCTCGTTATAGTTTGGATTCTGTCAGCAATATTCTCAAATATTTCTTTCACGGAAATTGATCCCAGAACCGGTACGCCATTGTTAGTTAACAATTTGCTCGAAGGAAAAAATCTTGCAAAGTTTCTTTCACAGATGGTCTCGATCTTTGTGAATTTTGTACCGCTCGGAGTTGTGCTTGTAGCAATACTTGGAGTTGGTGTTGCTGAAAATTCCGGGTTCGTAAGCACAGGCTTAAAGCTGCTGCTTCGTATCACTCCTAAAAAATTATTAACTCCGATGCTGATTGTGTTGAGTATTGCAAGCCACTCTGCAATTGATGCAGGATATATTGTTATGGTTCCCCTTGGCGCAGTGATCTTTTATGCTGCCGGTAGACATCCGTTAGCAGGAATGGCAACTGCGATTGCCGGTGTTGCAGGCGGGTTCAGTGCTAACTTTGTTCCCTCTGCACTCGATGCGATGCTTCAGGGATTTACACAAACTGCTGCACATATAATCGATCCGGAAAAAACTGTAAACATTCTCAGCAACTATTATTTCACTGCTGCATCAACCATTCTGATTGTGGCTATCGGATGGTTCTTAACTGATAAAGTTGTTGAGCCAAGATTATCTAAAATAAAACTGAATGACGAAATCGAATCCGATGGCATTGATAACATTGAGCCCAAACAAAAAAAAGCATTCTACTTTGCAGCAGCAAGTGTAATAATTTTGTTAGCAGGTTTGGTTTTTGCTTTGATGCCGGGTGATTCACCTCTTAGAGATGCGCAAGGACAAATAACATCATTCACTGCGCCAATAATGCAGTCAATAGTTCCTATTATATTTATTCTTTTTGTTGTGCCGGGAATTATTTATGGGTATATGATCGGCAAGTTCAAAAAAACAAAAGATGTTGTCGAATCAATGACCAAGTCAATGGAAGGAATGGCTTATTATGTTGTGATATCTTTCTTTGCTGCTTTGTTTATTGATGCATTTGGTAAATCTAATCTTGGCGCTTTGCTAGCCCTGAAAGGTGCAACACTTCTAAAAGAATTAGCTGTCCCGGGTGTGGTAACTGTAGTAAGTATTGTCTTCTTAACTGCGTTAATAAATATGTTTGTTGGCTCAGCTTCTGCTAAGTGGGCGTTGCTTTCGCCAATTTTTGTCCCGATGCTGATGCAGCTTGGATTATCTCCCGAACTTACTCAGGCAGCTTACAGAGTTGGTGATTCTTCAACTAACATCATTACACC
>DATIJX010000179.1:0-24482 GCA_035478175.1 Ignavibacteriaceae bacterium | reverse complement strand
AGAAAATTTTAGCGAATTAATTTGTTACTATTAAATCAACTTATGGAAAAATACGAAATAGTTGAAGAAATTAGTGATAAGCGGAATTATTTTTGAGTAATCTGAATTAGTTAATGATTTTCCCGCTGATTAACGGCGCAGAAAAATTGTTGATCAGCACAAGAACTCACAACCTTCCGTTTAACAAATTATAATCAGCAAAAAGTTTTTGCCAGGGATGTCCCATAATAAAGTGACCAAAAACAAATTCGAAAATAATGGTGATAGCAACCCAGAAGATTCCAACGCCAAGTAAAGTTTTAGTTTCTTTTATCTTCATCTTTTTGATGAAGAAGTAGATAATCAAGAATTGCACAATCAGGTAGAGAATTGTTCCCAGTTGATGTGCAGTCTGCTCACCGAATGGCGGAAGCAAAACCCCAACTCTGAATGTTGCAACTGCAATTGCACTAATTGCAAGTATGAACCAGATGCCGAAAGATTTTAAATAAAGCATATAATAAAGAGGTGTTGAATCAGTAAATACTATAAAACTATCCTAACAAATTTAACGAACAAACGAAGTAAATATTCCTAATACATTATTTGACTTTTATGTAAGTTCACAAAAACAAAAAAGGAAATTATACTCTATGAAAACCAATCTTATAATTTTATTGATTGCAGTTTTGTTGGCTGGTTGCAGCTCATCAAACAAAATATCTAACAGTTGGAAAAATCCTGAAGCCACAATGGAATCGGCCAAGTTTCAGACTGTGGCAGTATTTGCTATGGTAAAAAATCCGGATATGCGAATGGATGTTGAAGAATCGCTCGCGAGCCAGATGCCGAATACTATTGCTGTTCCCTCATATAAAATGATCACGAACGAAGAGCTTGCAGATATAAATGCTGTAAAACAAAAACTAACCGAAAGAGGAATGGAAGGCGCTCTTATTCTGTCAGTCAGGAAAGTTGACGAGAAAACTTCTTACTACTCTTCAGGAATGTATCCTTCTGCTTATTATACTTTTGGTGGATATTATAATTATGCGTGGAATTATATGTATGATCCGTATGGATACTCAAGCACTAATGTTTATGTCGATCTGGAAATTTTAATTTACTCATTGAAAGACGATAAGCTTGTTTGGTACGGAGAAAGCACATCAGTAAATCCGGAGGGCATTCAACAGACAATATCAGAGTTGGCTGTATCTGTGAAGAATCAGTTAGTTGAAGATGGATTATTAGACCCGGCCAGATAAGCTATAAAAGTTATTATCACTTTCATTTATTCAATGGATTAGATTTGCTTCAAATCTTCCCCAGTTTATTACTCCCGGGAAACCAATGTAACGCCATTGCCCGTCAATCCTATATGGAAGACGCATTGAACATTGAAGCAATACATTATTATCTATCATTCCGGGGTTGAGATTCAGCGATAAAGTTCCGAGCATATTTGTGGTTCCCTCAAAACTGCCGTGACCAATTTGAGGACCGATGTTTTCGCAATTAGAGACAAGCTCAAAACGCCATTTGCCTTTTACTTCAATTGAATCGATTGAGTCAATCCACAAATATCCTTCTATGATTTTGTTCCCGGTGCTGTCGTAACCGGTATATTTATAAGTTCTCATTAATGAGTTGGTTGGTGAGTCTTCACTGCAGAACGAGAAGAGCAGAAATGAAGCAAGTGCGATACTTATTATTATTGCTTTCATAAATTTCCTCAAAGTTATTCGTCTCAAATGAAAGCAAAATCCTTCAATTTATCAACACAATTTTAAAGTGCAGTATTATTTGACCCGCAATTAAGCGAACAATTCTTTGAAGACACTTATCTAAAGACTAAACATCATCAACCACTTTGGGGTAAAAAAAATGAAGAAAGAATCCGTAGCTCTCCGCATCATTCTGATTGCATCAATAATAATTCTGCTTATCATTCCCCTGCTAATGGTTCAGTCACTAATTACTGACAGACAGATCTACAGGCAGGAAGCAGTAAATGAAATAAGTAAAAGCTGGGCGGGCGTGCAGTCAATTGCCGGCCCAATAGTCACCGTTTCGCGAAAGTTAGAAAAAACTGACAGCAAAGGAAATAAATACTTTATAATAAAAGATGATTACTACCTTCCAGAAACATTAAAAATTGATGTGGAAGTCTTGCCTGAAAAAAGATACAAGGGTATTTATGAGGTGATGCTTTATAAATCGAAAATAAAAATGAGCGGAACCATAAACCTCTCAAAGCTAAAGGAAAAATTTCCCGATGAAAAGTTTGATGAAAGTTACATCTCCTTCAACATAAGCGATTTAAGGGGAATACAAAAAGATGCTGAGTTAAATTTAAATGGCAAAAAGTATAAGCTGATACCGGGATTAAAAGATAAAGTTTTCCAAAACGGTTTTTATTCTGATCTGGATTTAAGTAAAGAAGACCTGCCGCAGAATTTTGAACTTGAACTTGAACTTAACGGAATGGAAAATCTTCAGTTTGTTCCTCTGGGAAAATTTACAGAGGTGAATATGAAATCATCCTGGAACAATCCAAGTTTTGAGGGAGCGTTTCTTCCATTATCAAGAGAGATAACAGAAGATGGATTTACAGCGCAATGGAAAGCGAATTATTTTAACCGCTCATATCCGCAGGAATGGGAAGAACAAACTTACGATCCGTTTCCGAGCGCCTTTGGTGTTAAGCTTTTGGTTCCCGTTGATGAATACCAGAAAACAATGCGCACTTCAAAATACGGTTTGATGATAATTGTGCTCACATTCCTTAGCTTTTTTATGATTGAACTCTTCAGTAAAAAAGTTATTCATCCCATTCAGTATCTGCTTGTTGGTTTGGCGCTGATAATTTTTTATTCAATTCTTCTGGCAATTTCAGAATACATTCTGTTCCAGTATTCATATTTAATTTCAAGTCTGCTGATAATTGTGCTGATTGCGCTTTATGCTAAGAGCATTTATCAGAGCACACAAATATCAATCATAGTTACAGGAATGCTAATGATGTTTTATGGATTTATGTATGTAATCCTGCAGCTTCAGGATTATTCTTTGCTGATCGGGACAATAGCTTTGTTTATTATACTGGCGGCGATAATGTTTTTCACAAGAAAAATAAATTGGTTTGATGTGCTGAGTAATAAATCGAATGTTACTCGAGTTGAGTAAATAATGGTAAATTAAAACCGCAGAATTAATTTTCTGCGGTTTACAAAAAGCGTATTTTTAATCAACATACTCAGGCAGTTTTAAACCAAAAGGGACATTGTTTAATGAATGCATTTAAACGTGCTGATGTAAAAACAGGTATGCTTGTAAAAGTAATAATGAAAGAAGATCAACGTACCGGCAAACTTACCGAAGGTATTGTTAAAGACATTCTGACTAAGTCCCAGAAGCACCCTCACGGAATAAAAGTACGACTAGAAACCGGTGAAGTCGGACGAGTTAAAGAAATTTTGGGGTGAAATTATTTTTAAGCGGGTTTAACCCAAACGGCCCAGATCAAAGCCAAAAGCTGATAAATCTGGCATGTAAGATTTTGGTAATTCGACTTTATATTCCGATAAATCTCATAATTATAAATAATATCAATCCGGATATCGCGCCTAAATAAATCCACCGGATATATTTTCTTCCTTCTTCATTTTTAGAATTCAATAACCTTAACGCCGGATATGCAATTGAAATATCCATTATTCCAATTGGAACCAGGTAAATTAACGGGAACCAATTTAGTATAAACGGAATAAATGATAACAGGATAACAAAAAAGAAAATGTAGCCGCTGATTTTAAGAGAAACTGATTTGCCGTACTTTATAGCGAGAGAATTTGATTTGATAAGCTGGTCACCTTTTATATCCATTGCATCTGCAGCGATTTCTTCTCCGAGATCTATTAACGCCGCAATCAATCCAAAGAACAAAACCATTTTATGGAAGGGTAATCCGACACTTGCACCGCCGTAAATAAAAGTCATCCCGACAGAAAAACTAACCATCAGGTTACCGGGTAATCCGCTCTTCTTGAAATAACGGTTGTAGAGGAATCCGATAACTGCCAGCACAATTGAAATTAAAAGTACGGTAACACTGATTAAATAACCGAATAAAATTCCGGCAAGCAGCAGAAGCAGTGAAAAGTATAAAGCTTCATTGGGTGTAACAAGGTTTGATGGAATTGGACGATGAGGTGCATTTATTTTGTCTGTCTCAACATCGAAGTAATCATTCATTACAAGTATTGATGCAGAAATTAAAAACACCGACAGAAAACCAAAGATAGTTAATGCTGTCGAAGCAAACTCACCCAGCGCTAACAACTGCCCCATCACAACACACACTCCGGCAGAGAATGGAAGTTCGAAACGGAGGAGTTTTAAGAGACCTTTTATTTTGTTCATGCTATTCCAGGGGCTGGTGTGATGTCATTAGAATTAGTTTATCACAGCAGAAGTTAAAATATCTCATTTAACAGAATTGCACTCACATATAATCCGATTCCGTAAATTAAATGTGTGCCCAGACTTTTAAGTCTTAGTAAGTTTGGGTGAGGTAGTTTAGATGATGCAATTCCAAATCCGAAGGCAGGCTGCATTATAAAAAATGGTCCGGCTGCTGTAATTAATCCGATTATTATTGCCGGGAGGATACTCGGATTATCCAGCCAGCTTACTCCGTAAACAACAACAAGTATAAACGCGAATGTAATACCAATTAAATAATGAACAGTCCAGCCTAATATTAACTCGTGTGGTATTGGCGGTGTGTCCTGAATTTTATTGTGGAAAAATTTTCCTTTTGGAATATTTCCTATCCAGCGACCAACGTAGCGATAGTCTAATGATTTTATTTTAAATAATTTGAGAAATGAAACCCATAAATCTATTGCTAAGGTAGCACCTATTCCTATTGCTATAGTTTTTAAAATTATAATTATCATGCTTTACTTGAATGCTTACTCTCTAAGGCTGCCACGGTCGCACTTTGTCAGGAATTATTTCACGTCACGGTACGAACTCCGCCAAATGAAAAAGACGAGACATTCTCCGAATTGTGTGGATTATTTAAGTAACTCGGCTAATTTTTCTTTTGTGAGTCCACATTGCTTTAAGATGCCAAGAAGTGTTCCTTTGGATAGATCAGAGTGAAGAGGGACAACAGTTTTGTATTCATCTTTGCGAAGACTTACGTGACTCCCCCTTTGTCTCACTACCTGAAAGCCATCTCTCTCGAGCGCTTTAATTAACTCTTTCCCAGATAGTACAGGAAGCTTAGCCATTTACAGCCACTTCGAAAGGATAGAAAAGTATCTCACTATCTGAGCCTGGATAATCGTCCGCCTCAAAGCTTTCAAGATATAATTCTACGGCTTCTTTAAGGTTGGATTGAGCCTCTTCTATTGTTTTTCCCTGGCTTACAACATCAAGCTCAACACAATGAGCCACATACCAATTTTCTTCCTTATTTATTACAGCAGTGAATTTCTTTTTCATTTTATTTCCTTTTTAACTATGCATAAAATATGAAAATAAATCCTTTGGATAAAGGAAGAATAAATATTAAATCTCGATACAACTCCTTCTAAAGGAAACCGGTACAATATCCTCAGTCTATTCTCTCCCCTTCATTTTTTTTACATCTTTCATAGTGGAATGAAAGAACTTGCCAAACTTTTTATCCTTCTGTCTTTTATCAACGTAGGACATTTCATTGTATACCGACTCTTTATAAATTTTTATGTAGTTGTTATATCGCTCTTCTGAAATCTCTCCGCGTTCCACTGCTTCCAGAACTGCGCAGCCTGCTTCGACAGTATGAGAGCAGTCCTTGTATTTACACTTATCCGACAGCTCATCAATTTCATTGAAAGTATCGCCGAGACCGGACTCATTCGAGATCACTCCAAGCTCACGCATTCCCGGGTTGTCAATTATTATCGCTCCGTTTTCCAGAACAATCAGCTCGCGTCGTGTGGTGGTGTGTTTTCCTCTTCCGTCTTTTTCCCTTATCGGTTGTGTTTTGTAAAGTTCCTGGTGAATTAAATTATTAAGCAAAGTTGTTTTGCCAACACCGGATGAACCAAGCAGGCAGTAAGTTTTAAATGGAGCAAAGAGAGTTTTTATATTTTCAATATCGCTTTCGTTGTTATTGCTGAATGCCTCAACAGTAACATCAGGTAAAATTTTACGGATGTCATTCGTCTTCGTTTCAATTTCTTCTTTGCTGATAAGATCGCTTTTACTTAAGAATATAACCGGAGTTATTTTACCTTCGTTTATCATTACGAGGTAGCGCTCGAGCCGTCTTAAATTGAAGTTAGAATCGAGCGACTGCATAATGATTGCAGTATCTATATTCGCAGCGATAAGCTGGTATTCAACTTTTTTGCCGGATGCTTTTCTTTTTAGTAATGATTTACGCGGAAGGATGTCGTGAATAATTGCAAGCTCATCATCATCGAAGAGCTGTGCATAAACCCAATCGCCGACAGCAGGCAGATCAAGCGAGTCCTCTGAGTTAAATAAAAACTTTCCTGTCAGCTCTGCATAAATATCTTTTACTCCGTTGGAAACAACAAAGCTGTTTTTATTTACGCTTATTACTCTTACAATTTGGAAGTCGGCAGTTTTAGATAAATCAACTTTATCTTTAAACCAATTATCGAAGCCGAGATTTTGTAGGTTATTCATGATTTATAACGAATTAAATATTATTCTGTAACATCTCTAACATATCTTGCTCATAGAAAATATAAGCTGACCATCCAAGTTTGTATAAAATATTCCCAGCATAATGAATTATTTGATCGTTATTTAAGTCATAATAAGAATCGACAAACCACTTTTTAAATGTTGGACTATACCAGTTGGCCAATTTATAGAACACTGATTTATTTAGCTCATTTATATCTTTATCGTCAAAATGCATTGCTTGATTTCTACCGGCATAAATTATCAATCCAATAGGTATATCATCAATTAATCTTCCAATACAAAATTTTGCAGGTCTTGAATTCGGTTTGATTATGTTTTTAAAATTTTCGTTAGCAAGGTTATTTTTTGAAAATATATTAATACCGTTATAAGCAAATTGTAAAATTGTTCCAGCCAGTGTTGATCTAGCAAATAATTCAAATGCATATTCATCATCTCTATGATGACGTTCTTTTAATACCTCTTTATTTTCAATTCGCCATTTTGCGTAAGCTTGCTTATTTTCCTCTGAATTTGGATCGCCCCAATAAAAAAATGCCGGTCTTTGTGGAATTTTCATCAATTCAAGATAAGAGTCATAAGCTTCAAAAACCTTTTGAACTGCACTTTTAGTTTTTGATAAATAATCTTTTATATGTTCCATTTACTTGAATCAAATTATTCTATTTCATTAGAATCTATTCTTAAGGTGATCTCATAACGACTTGTTGCTAAACCTAAATAATCACGATCATTTTCATTGTAAAGCATTTTATGGACTCGTTGGGGATCCAAGCCAAGACTAAGAAGGTAACCTTTCCTATCTCGATTCCAATAT
Organism: Ignavibacteriaceae bacterium; assembly: GCA_035478175.1. GTDB lineage: Bacteria > Bacteroidota > Ignavibacteria > Ignavibacteriales > Ignavibacteriaceae > IGN2. Next base: position 16,948 of record DATIJX010000179.1, on the reverse strand, counting down.
TCCCAATCAAAATTGAAATCAAAAATATGAGATTGCCTTTCGAGAATGGGTTTCAGTTTCTTAAGTTCTTCAGGAGTATAAAATTCCTGCGGTGGTTTATCCTTTTTCTTATTGTTACAACGCTGACACAGTGCAACTAAATTTCCTGGGACCAAATGGCCACCCAGAATCATCGGAATATGATGATCAATACACAATATAGCTGGTTTCCCAATTTCAGGATGTGGTTTTTCCTTAACACCACATTTGAAACATCGATGATTAAATAAGGCAAAAAATTTTTCTTTATATAACTCTTCAATTGGTAGAAGTCTGAAGCGTTTGAAAAGCTCAGTCTTTTCTTTACTTCTTTGGTCTTTATATACTTCCTTACTTTTGTTTATAGTCATTTCAGACGTAGTAAATTATAATTCTTTTACTCTAAATAAATAATATTTGAAATTTCCGAAACTAAACTTTGTGCTTTATCAGGAATTCCTTTTGAAGACCATCTTTTTTCAATGATATTGTAAGCATACTCAATATCAGGATTGTGATCCGCAATTACATTAACCCAATAAGATTCCTCCGCGAAATAAAGCACATGTTTTTCATCTAAATCGAGATAATAAAAATAGTGTTCGGGCTTATTGTAAAAACGGATGATTACTTTTCTTAAAAAGGGATCCTTTTCACGTAAAGGTTTATCAATGGCATCCTTTAAGTGCTGACAGATTCTCTTTAAATGATTAGGGGGATAAATCTTATGATTGGTCTGAAAATCTTGACAATTACATTTCATTGTAAACAGATTAACTAAGTACTTGCGTCTAAGATCTTTCATATCTTCTATTTTTATATCCTTATCGAACTCCTTTGTAAAATTTGGTATCCTGATTTTCTCTGTTAGATTTGCTTCACGAAGAATTTTCCTTGATTGAGGTATTTCAATTTTCTTCCCATTGATATATCTCGATACTGAAAGTTTGATTTGATAATCCGTCTGCTCTTTCTGCTTGTTCGGGCCAAATATTTTTTTAAAGATACTAGTCATAATGATTTATTTTTTCTTCGCTAAACTTCCCCATTCTTCCCAAAGAAAACAATGGTTTAAAACAAAAAACCGCAGAAGGTTTCTCCAGCGGTTAATAGTTTTAGAAGTTACCATTCTTTATCAGGCTTCTTTAGCGAGCTTTATTATTTCGCTCCACGTTGGCTCTTTTCCACTCATCAAAATTGAAACCCGGAATATCTTTGCCGCTAATTTGCGTAACAGATAAAACGTAGCAGTTAACAGAATAAAAGAACCTGCAAGCTGCCAGAGATCAACATTACCAACGACCCATCGCATAGGCATTGCGGTTGCAGAAGTTAGCGGAAACCACGATAGAAAAACTGCCAGTTTATTTTGCGGACTTATAACCAATGTAATTACAACAAACAAAACCGGTAACAACATCAGTGAACTTTTACTTGAATTATTTGGATCGGTAATTACAGAAGCAATTGCCGCAAGTAACGAGTTCCACATCAAAATGCTCATCAAAGCAAACAGTAAAAAAATTATTATTGATGGAGCGTGAAGAATCTGGAAAATGTAGTTTAGCGGTACATCGGTAAATTGAAAAAAGAGCAATCCGCCAAGTATGCTTATTATTGAATATGTTACTAAAGAAGAAAGCCCTGTTAATGTAATACCTAATATCTTTCCATCCATCCAAACCTGCGGCTTAATAGCCGAGATAATCTGTTCGGTGATTTTCAACTGCTTCTCACCCGTGATTGAGGTAAACTGGTATGCAAAACTTAATACTACTGCTAAAATCATCAGTCCTGCAAAAAAATATACCAGCACTCTCCTTCCGGAAGTTTCCTCAAAATATTTTTCTGTAATACTTACGGGCTTAAGTATGTATTGTAAATTTTCCGGGCTAAGCTTTATTGCTTCCATAGCCCTTGTTTGATTATATTTATTTAAAATTTTGTTTAATTTTTTTAATGCATCCGGTTTTTTATATGAATACAACACAAAACCAGCGTCATCATTCCAGAGCAGCACACCTTCCCGGTTTTCGGAAATCTGTTTTATAAAATTATCTTTTTGATTTTCAGATATTTTACTAAGCTCAAATTCTTGTGAAAGTAAAGAGGTCAATTGTGCATCGAGCGTTTTTGATATTGTTAACCTTGTTTTTTCTTCTTCTGCAGATGCAGCATACTTTCCGATTAAATAAGCAAGAAAGAAAACTACAATCATAACTGCAATTCCAATCAGTTCATTTTTAGGTTTAAAGAACCTGCGATACTCCCAAAGCGTAACTGTTAAAACTTGTTTTAGATATTTCATAGCTTGTGATTCTTTACAAGGTTAAGAAAAATATCGTGCAGATCAGGATTGTGACTGCTTATATTATTTATTGAATCCATCTTTATAAGTTCTGATAAAGCATTGTTAAGATTAACTCCGACTTTAAATGTGATTTTAACTTCCATCGGATTTACCCAATTAATATTTTCAACCTCGGGTAATAATCTTAATCGTTCTTCATTTACGTTTGAATTAAAACTTATATTAAGAATTTGCCGCTTCTCAAAATCTTTATAGAGTTCTGATAAAGTACCGCAAAAAAGTTTCTGTCCCTGGTTTATAAGAAAAACTTTCTTGGCAATTTTTTCAACCAATGGCATCTGGTGAGAGCTGAGCAAAATTGTTGTGCCCTGCAAATTTAAATCTCTTATATAATCGATGAACTTTTCCTGGTTTATTGGATCAAGACCGGAAAACGGTTCATCAAGTATTGCAAAGGCAGGCTTGTGAATGATTGATGCAATGAATTGTATTTTCTGTTGATTGCCTTTTGAAAGCGCTTGAAGTTTTTCTTTAGCCCTATTAGCCAGTTCAAATTTTTCAAGCCATTCCATTGCGGCTTTTTTTGCTATTGCTTGATCCATTCCACGTATAGCGGCCATATAAACCAAAGAGTTTATTATTGGCACATCTGTGTAAAGACCGCGTTCTTCGGGCAGATAACCAATATTTTCTGAGGGTGGAACCGAGCTAACATTACCCTTAAGATTCCATTTGATAGTGCCGCTATCAGGCCTAATAATATCCAGCAGCATGCGTAAAGTGGTTGTTTTGCCAGCACCATTTGGTCCTAAAAAAGCAAATACATCTCCTTGCTCAAGTGAGAATGAAATATCTTTTACTGCGTGGATATTCTTATATCTCTTGTTAAGAGAGTTTATCTCTAAAATGTTTTCAGATAAGATATTATTCATAATTTTAATAATTCAATAAATTCTGAAAAGTTATTGATAGCAATAATTATAATATCCTGAATCAAGTATCAAGAGTCAAGAATCAAGTATCTACTTAGAAAACACTAACCCAACTTTCTCGCTAACATTAACTTTTATTGTATCTCCGTTTTCAAAATTACTTGCAAGCAATTCCTGAGAAAGGGGATTGATAAGATATTTTTGTATTACTCGTTTTAAAGGACGTGCGCCGTAATTTACATCGTAACCAAGCTGCGCAAGCCAGTCTTTTGCTTCATCAGAAACAGCAAGTGTTATTTCTTTTTCCTTCAACATTTTTTGGACACGGTCAAGTTGAAGATCAACAATCTGCCTTATTTCAGATTTGAGCAATGGCTTGAAGAGAACTATTTCATCAATCCTGTTCAGGAATTCAGGACGAATTGTTTTTCTTAAAAGCTCGTGCAATTGCTGACGCAGTTCACCCATTAAATTTTCAACATTGTTTTCTTCGAACAGCTCCAGCTTATCCTGAATATAGTGCGAACCGATGTTTGAAGTCATAATAATAATTGTATTCTTAAAGTTGACAGTTCTTCCCTGGTTGTCAGTTAGTCTTCCGTCATCCAGAACCTGCAGAAGAACATTGAAGACATCGGGATGAGCTTTTTCAATTTCATCAAGCAGAAGAACTGAATACGGTCGTCTCCGGACGGCTTCGGTAAGCTGTCCGCCTTCTTCGTAACCAACATATCCGGGAGGTGCGCCGATCAATCGTGACACAGAAAACTTTTCCATATACTCGCTCATATCAATTCGAATCATTGCGTGCTCATCATCGAAAAGAGTTTCTGCAAGTGCTCGTGCAAGCTCAGTTTTACCAACGCCTGTTGTTCCAAGAAATATGAACGAACCAATCGGACGGTTTGCATCCTGCAATCCTGATCGTGAACGTCGGATTGCGTTTGAAACAGCAGTTACTGCTTCATCTTGTCCAACCACACGATGATGGAGTTCATCTTCGAGTTTTAACAATTTGCTTCGTTCGCTTTCCAGCATTTTGCTTACAGGGATTCCGGTCCACTTGGAAACTATTTCAGCAATGTCTTCTGCATCAACCTCTTCCTTCAGCATCTTTTTATCTTTCTGAGCATCGGCGAGTTTTTTGGTTTCTTCTTTTAACTGCTTTTCAAGGTTGGTAATTTTTCCATAACGGATTTCTGCAACTTTCCCAAGATTACCTTCGCGTTCATATTTTTCAGCTTCGAGCTTCAGGCCTTCAATTTCACTTTTCATCAAACGGATCTTCTGGATTTTTTCTTTCTCCATATCCCAATGCAAACGAAGTTTCGTTCGTTCTGAATTAAGCTCGCTCAATTCCTGTTGAAGCTCTTCTAATCTTTTTGCAGAAGCTTCATCCTTCTCACGCTTTAAAGCCTCACGTTCTATTTCAAGCTGCTTAACTTTTCGTTCGAGAGTATCAAGATCTTCGGGCATTGAATCAATTTCAATTCTTAATTTTGATGCAGCTTCGTCAATCAGATCAATTGCTTTGTCAGGAAGAAATCTGTCGGTGATATATCTTTCAGAAAGTTGAGTTGCTGCTACAATTGCTCCATCAGTAATCCTAACTCCGTGATGAACTTCGTATCGTTCTTTCAATCCGCGAAGAATTGAAATTGTATCTTCTTCGGATGGTTCAGAAACCAGAACAGGCTGGAAACGTCTTTCGAGAGCAGCATCTTTTTCGATATGTTTTTTATATTCATCAAGTGTCGTTGCACCAATTGCATGAAGTTCACCGCGAGCCAAAGCAGGCTTCAGAATATTTGCGGCATCCATTGCGCCCTGTGTTGCACCAGCACCAACAAGCGTGTGAAGCTCATCAATGAATAGAATGATCTCTCCATTTGATTCCTGGACTTCTTTGATAACTGCTTTTAGTCTCTCTTCAAACTGTCCGCGGAATTGTGTTCCGGCAATTAAAGCACCCATATCGAGTGCAATAATTCTTTTTGTTTTTAGATTTTCAGGGATATCACCAGAAACTATTCGATGAGCAATACCTTCTGCAATAGCGGTCTTCCCTACTCCCGGTTCTCCAATTAAGACAGGATTGTTTTTTGTTCTTCTTGAAAGAACCTGAAGAACTCTTCGTATCTCCTCGTCTCTGCCAATTACGGGATCAAGTTTTCCCTGCTTTGCAAGTTCATTTAAATCTCTGCCATACTTTTCAAGTGATTGATAAGTGTCCTCGGGATTTTGTGAGGTTACTCTTTGCGTTCCCCGAACAGATTTAAGTGCAGAAAGAATATCATTGTATGAAATTCCGTTCTCGCGAAGAAGCTGCCCTGCTTTCCCTTTATCATTTGAAAGTGCTAACAGAAGATGTTCTGTTGATACGTATTCATCCTTTAAGTTTCTTGCTTCCTCGGCTGCTGTATCTAAAAGCTTTGCAAGAGTCTGCCCCATTTGCTGATTGCCCAATCCAGTTCCACTTACCTTTGGCAATGATTCAAGCAGTTGATTTACTTTTATCTTCACCGCACTAAAATTACCGCCGGTTTTTTTGATAATTGACTCGGCAACATTTCCGCTTTCCTGCACAATTGAAGCGAGCAGGTGCTCGGTTTCTACAATCTGGTTGTTGAAGTTCTGTGCAATCTCAATTGCCGTCTGGACAATTTCCTGTGCTTTTACTGTTAGTCTGTTAAAATTGAATGACATATTGTTTCCCTTAACTTTCTAAACCTATTCGTTTCTTAATTTCGATAGTTCTTCAAATAAAGCAAGTTCTTTCTTCGATAAGTTTTTTGGTGTTTCTATTTTTATCCTTATGAACAGCTCTCCTCTTTCTTCACCTGATGAAGTTTTTTTCATTCCGAAATTTCCTATTCGGAAAACAGTACCATTATCTGATCCTTTTGGAATATCGAGGCTGATAGTTTTATCATTAATTAATTTTATTCTTTTTTTACCTCCGAGTACTGCTGTGTATAAATCAATAATCAGGTCATAGTATAAATCATCACCATCAATTTCATAAAAAGGATGTTTTGCTATTTTGATTGTTAGATAAAGGTCTCCAGTTTCCTTCCCGGTTCTTGATGAACCACCCTGCCCCTTTAGTCTTAATTTTTCGCCAGTTCTTGTTCCAGGATTAATTTTTACTCTGAGTTTTTTTCCTTCAATTAAAATCTCTTTGTTTGTTCCGTTATATGCTTCTTCAAGTGAAATATAAAGAGTTGCCTCAAAATCTTGTCCTCTATCGCTATGTGTTTGAGATCTAAAAGAATCTGAGCCTCTTTCACCTTGGTGACTAAAGAAGCTTTCAAAAAAATCTGAAAAGCCGCTGGACCCACTAAACAGATCTCCAAAGTCACCAGAAAATTCGTATGTCGTTCCACCTCGTCTCCCGCCTTTGTATTGTGAGAAGAAGTCTTCGAATCCACCACCACTTGATTGATGCTGTCTCCAGTTAGCACCAAGCGCATTATACTTTTTTCTTTTTTCAGGATCGCTCAGAACTTCATTTGCTTCGGTGATCTCTTTAAATTTTTCCTCAGCAGCTTTGTTGTTTGGATTTTTATCCGGATGATACTTCACAGCCAGCTTTCTGAAAGCTTTGCTTATTTCATCTTTGGTTGCTGTCTTCTCAACTCCAAGTATTTTATAGTAATCTTTGAAATCCATATTCTAAACGTAAAAAATATTATTTTGATTGCATATTAAAATAAAAAGGGTGACTGTAAATCACCCTTTCCATAAAAACACCGTGACTTTTCTTAGTTAACTTTTATTTCAATCTCTTTTGGTTTTACTTCATCTGCTTTCGGGATAGAGATTGTTAGTTGACCATCCTTGAATTCAGCTTTGATCTTGTCTTCTTTAATTTCTTTTGGAAGATTGAATGATCTGTAGTACTTGCCATAAGTTTTTTCAACACGATGGCACTTAGTGTCCTTGGATTCTTGTTCCTGCACCCTTTCTCCACTGATACTCAATTGACCATCAGTAAAAGAGATTTTAACGTCATCTTTCTTCATGCCCGGAAGATCAGCTTTGATCATAAAATTATCTTTATCTTCAAAGATATCAGTCAAGGGCATCCATACAGCATTCTCGTAACCATTTTCTGAGTCCTCTTTCTTTGAAAGACCAAAACGTTCATCAAAAGTCCTGAACATTCTGTTGAATTCTCTTTCAACATTCAAGAGGTCACGTACTGGATTAAATCGGATTATAGCCATTTTAATTACTCCTTATTTTATTATTAATAAATTATTTCGTTTTGTACTCGATAAAATTTACCAATCGTCGTGCCAGCAATGAAAATTATCGTAACACATTATATAATAATGAGTTATGAGATTTTCTTGTGTTTAATGAAATGAATACTATTCTGGCAGAAATTATAATTATTATGCCAATAAAGTAACCAAATAAAGACATTTGTGTGACAATATTACAGGCAGTCGTTTTATGAATTTTAGTGACCTTTTGCACAAAATTGTTAATATACTCAAAATTGGCTATGTTTGCGCCCACTTTTAAATAATAGTCAAGTGAAAATTCAAGGAAAAGAAGATACAATTATCGCTGTTGCAACACCACCAGGTGTTGGGGCCATTTCGGTAATCAGGTTAAGTGGACCAACTTCTTTGGCTGCGATTGATAAAATTTTCGCTGGAAAAGTTAAAATCGAGGATGCTAAATCTCACACAATTCATTATGGTAATATTACTCAAGGTGTAGCAATTGTTGACGATGTGTTAGTGTCTGTGTTCAGAGCACCTAATTCATACACTGCTGAGGATTGTGTGGAGATAAGTTCGCATGGAAGTCCTTTGATAATCCAGCAAATTATATCCTTGATAATTGAGAATACAGATGTCCGTCAGGCAGAACCAGGGGAATTTACAAAGAGAGCATTTCTCAATGGCAAGATTGATCTCACTCAGGCAGAGGCCGTCGCAGATCTCATTAGTTCACGAACCCTAGTTTCATTAAGAGGGGCACGAAATCAATTGGATGGATTGTTGTCCTCCAAGGTTTTATCATTGAGGACTAAATTAATTGAAGTTTCTGCATTCGTTGAATTGGAATTAGACTTTGCTGAGGAAGATATTAAATTTGTCAATAGAACTGAGCTTGTAGATAAAATTGATTACATTTTGAGCGAAATTGAGTCATTATTGGAGTCTTTCTCATTCGGCAAAATAGTTCGTGAAGGAATAAATGTCGCCTTAGTTGGTGAGCCCAATGTTGGGAAATCCTCAATATTAAACTATCTGCTTAAGGAGTCAAGAGCTATTGTTAGTAGCACCCCTGGTACGACTCGAGACATAATTCGGGAGGAAATTTCAATTGACGGCTTTTTATTTAGGTTACATGATACTGCCGGAATAAGAAGCTCGGAAGAGGAAGTGGAAAAAGAGGGAGTTGAAAGATCAAAGGAATTAATAAAAAAGGCTGACCTTATAGCATTCATTGGAGATGTATACATCGGATTTTCTGATCAACTATATGACGAGTTGCGTAAATTGAATCCTTCCGTTAAGATTTTGAAAGTACTTAATAAAACTGATTTGGGAATTAAAAGACTATATTCGGAGAATTTTAGGATATCTGCCAAAACAGGAGATGGTATACCCCAATTTCTTAATGGGTTAAAAATGGAGGTGTTTCAAGATGGAATTTACTCTGAGAGGACGGCCATTGTTTCAAGTGTCAGGCATTATGATTGTCTAACCAAAGCAAAGGAAAATTTAACAAGAGCGTTAGAAGCGCTTTCTGAGAATATTAGTGGTGAATTTCTGGCCAGTGATCTTCGGGCCTCAGAAATATCTCTGGCTGAAATAATTGGCGAAGTTACACCAGAGGAAATTTTAATCAACATCTTTTCAAAATTTTGTATTGGGAAATAGTCGTTTCACGTGAAATTTAAAGCGAATTATTCAGGGACATAATTCAAGTTTCACGTGAAAGTATTTATAGTACAACAACTTATGAAAAATATTTCGTTTGATATAATTGTGATTGGTGGTGGACATGCTGGGATCGAAGCGGCAGCCTCTGCTTCTAGAATGGGATGTACTGTTGCTTTACTGACTATGGATAAAAATGCACTTGCCAGAATGTCATGTAATCCAGCTATTGGTGGGACGGCCAAAGGTCATCTTGTAAGAGAAGTTGATGCCCTGGGTGGGTTGATGGGGAAGATAGCAGATGAAACTGGTATCCAATTCAGGCTACTGAATAAATCAAAAGGACCGGCAGTTTGGTCTCCAAGATGTCAATCCGATAGGAAGTTGTATTCTGAAGTTGCAGTTGAATTAATTTTATCTATTGAAAATATCACAGTAATCGAGAATTCAATAGTTGAAATCCTGATTGAAAACAATGTGGTTGTTGGTGTTCGAACAGGGAGTGGAGAAGAAATTGTAGCAAGAGCAGTGATTCTCTCTGCAGGAACTTTTATGAATGCGATTATGCATACTGGTCTGAATGCAACAAATGGAGGAAGATTTGGAGAGAAACCATCGGTGGGTATTACAGAGAGCTTAGTAAATCTCGGGTTCATTTCTGGCAGATTAAAAACAGGGACACCTCCAAGACTGAAGAAAAGTAGCATTAATTTCGACATGCTGGAAGAGCAGCCAGGAGATACAGACCCCAAACCTTTCTCACATTTTACTGACCTTGCAAGCTTCCCCGCCCTTCCTCAGGTAAGTTGTCATATAACTTATACTGATTCCTATGTTCACAAAATTTTGGAGAAGGGTTTTGACAGATCACCCATGTTTACAGGTTTGATTAATGGAGTTGGTCCAAGGTACTGTCCATCTATAGAAGATAAAGTGGTGAGATTTTCTGATAGAGAAAAACATCAGCTCTTTCTTGAGCCCGAAGGATTAAATAGCGATCAAATTTATGTGAATGGATTTTCAACTTCTCTCCCGGAGGAGATTCAATTAGAAGCACTACACAAAATTAAGGGTCTTGAGGAAGTCGAGATGATTCGTCCGGGATACGCAGTTGAGTATGATTTCTTCCCACCACATCAGGTTGATTCAACTCTTGAAACTAAATTAGTTAAAGGTTTGTACTTCGCTGGTCAGATTAATGGAACATCGGGTTATGAAGAGGCGGCAGCACAGGGACTAATGGCCGGAATTAATGCTGCACTTAAAATTCAAGGAAGAAAAGAATTTGTCCTCAAAAGAAGTGAGGCATATATCGGTGTTCTTATAGACGATCTTGTGACAAAATCCACAGATGAACCCTACCGAATGTTTACATCCAGAGCTGAACATAGACTTCTTTTACGACAGGACAACGCAGACAGAAGACTAATGAATTATGGGAAAGAGTTTGGTCTAGTTAATTCTGAAGATGCCCAGAAAGTTCAGGATCGCGAAAATAAAATATTAACAGGAATAACAGCATGTAAAAGTCAAAAATTGAATGCAAAAAAAGTTAACAATTTTTTAGAAAGTAAGGGATCTTCGATTATCGATTCAACTGAAACTATAGCTAATCTCTGCAGAAGACCCGAGTTATCATTATCAGAAATATTAAAACTGGATGGTCTTTCAGATAATGTCGACATCAGTCCATTGATTGAGGACGAGTTAGCAATGCAACAAGTTGAAATCGATTTAAAGTATGAAGGTTACTTAAAGCGACAGGAAGAAATGATAGCAAAGATGGAAAAATATGAAGACAATTTAATCCCTTTAACATTAAACTATCTTGAAATAAAAGCATTGTCTACCGAGAGTAAAGAAAAACTTCAAAGGTATAAACCAAGATCAATCGGTCAGGCTTCCCGGATACCTGGTGTGACGCCTTCTGATATTTCTGTTTTATTGATATATTTAAAGAGATAAATTTTAATTTTTATGGCCGACAAACAGGACCAGTACCTTAAAGAGCTAAACGTATTTTGCTGGGAAAATGGTTTTAATCCCGAACCTACCAGAACAGAACGACTTGCCTATTTCGCTCAACTCGTTGTTGATAAAAACAAAAAAATAAATCTCATCTCAAAGCGTGACATAGATTCAATTGTGGAGAAGCACATTTTTATCTCTGCCTATATATCCAAATATCTTCCTGAGAAGGTGACAAAATTTCTGGATATTGGTACCGGAGGCGGATTTCCCGGTATACCTCTCGCAATTATGAGACCTGACATCAGAGGTGTTTTAGCCGATTCCACACTGAAGAAAGTTGAAGCCGTAAAAGATTTTATAGACAAGCTAAAACTCAGCAACGTAATCGCGGAGAATCATCGTGTTGAGAGTGCAGAATTTATAAGCAGACATGGAAACTCATTTGATTTGATTGTTAGCAGAGCAACAGTTCCACTGATTATACTTTTTAGATATGCCATTCCTTTAATCAAAGAGAAAGCGTTTCTATTTGCTATCAAGGGAGGAGATCTTTCAGAAGAATTTTCGAAAGCAGAGCTCAAGTATAAATCTTATATTAAAAAATCTACTGTTTATGATCTTCATTATAAACCAACGAATATCAGAAACCAGAAAGGCAAGAAATTAGTACTTCTTGAGCTTCAAAAATAACTTAGCTAATAAAGTTTGATATTAAATCATATCAGGGTTCAATTAATTTGAGCCCTTTTTTATTCAGAATGAAATCTGATATTTTAAACAGAATTGTTAACATTGGCAGCTTTGATGAAGTCAAAACAAAGTTGCTACAGCAGAATCAACCAGTTAATACTCTTTTCTGTTCACCACTTTACGGTGTGTCAAAATCACTTCTCATTCTTCGGCTTAGCGAAACAGAAAATCAAATTGTACTGCTTTTTCCTGATTCAAAAAGTGCTGAAGAAATATTTATCGAGTTAACTTTGCTTGGTCATGAAGAGCACCTAATTCATTTAGGAGACTATGCCCGTGAATCAGTTCAAGAGAAGTTGACTAAAATTTCACGAATAAAAAAGTTTGTTCTGATTTCAACTTATGAACTACTTGCACTTAAACTTCCAGTAAAAGAGCACGTTGAAAAAAACACAACAATCATTCAGGCAGGCGGTAATTTTAGTTATGATGAACTGCTTGAATATTTAAATTTACTCAACTATCAAAGAGATAATTTTGTTGAAGCACCCGGTGAATTTTCTGTGCGGGGTTCAATAATTGATTTCTGGTCATACAGTGAACATAACCCTGTTCGATTAGAATTTGACGGAGACTTTCTGGAATCAATTCGCCATTTTGATCCGGAAAGTCAACGTTCAATCGAAAAGTTAGAAAGCACGACGCTTGCAGGCTCGATAAGAAATGAGGCAGAATTGACTTCGGATATATTTGACTACCTTAACAATCCACTTGTTCTGGCTTCTTTTTTTGAACTTCAGCAAAAAACTTTTCACTCAACATTAGATCATCAAGAAGAAATTAAAATTAGCGATCAAAGTTCTTCGATAGTTGAAAGTGGATCTGGCAATGATTTCCCTGAATTTGAAAATCCTTTACCGGCAGAGAACAATTTGATTAAAATCAATCTCGGTCAACTTCTGAAGAAAGAAAATTCAAGTTGGCTACTTGAAGAAGAGATTGCTTCGTCCCCGGACAGATTAGAACTTGGTTTTACTGAAGCACCATCCATTAACTCAAACTTTAAGATTCTGTTTAATGTATTAAAGGAATATTCTGAAAAAAATTATGAAGTGATTCTGACTTCTGAAAATGAACTTCAAACCTCAAGATTAACAGAGTTGCTTGCTGAGTATAATGGAGAGCTTGCAGAGCTGATTCAATCACAAAAAATTAAATTAGAAACTCTGCCGATCAAACAAGGATTCGTTCACAACAAAGAGAAGATAATTCTTCTTACTGACTACCAGATATTTAACAAGCCTTACCGTTCAAAGCTTCCTCAGAGAAAAAAATACAGCAAATCAAAATCGAGAGCATTAGCTTCAATAAAAAAAGGAGATTATGCAGTCCACGAAAATTATGGAATAGGGAAGTATGCCGGTTTGCAAACAATATCCATCGGCGAGGCAAAGCAGGAATCGATGAAGCTTCTTTATAACGAAGGCGGAGTTGTTTATGTGAACCTTAACTATCTCAACCTGGTAAAAAAATATTCATCTAATGAAAATCTTACGCCTACTTTATCAACTCTTGGAACAGGTGAGTGGGAAAAAAGAAAATCCCGCACGAAGAAAAAAATTAAAGAAGCTGCAAGAGAGTTGATAGAACTTTATGCTAAGCGAAAAGCAACAAAAGGTTTTCAATTTAGTTTTGATTCAATCTGGCAAAAAGAATTAGAGGCTTCTTTCTTTTATGAGGACACTCCCGACCAGGAAAAAGTAACAAGCGAAGTTAAGCTGGATATGGAAGCTCCCAATCCGATGGACAGGCTTGTTTGCGGCGATGTTGGATTCGGCAAAACAGAAATTGCTGTCCGTGCCTCATTCAAAGCTGTGCAGGATGGTAAACAAGTTGCCTTGCTTGTGCCCACAACAATTCTTGCTGAACAGCATTACAACACTTTCACTGACAGACTAACTCAATTCCCCGTGAGAGTCGCTGCTCTTTCAAGGTTTCAATCGAAGAAGGAACAAGAACAAATATTAAAAGACCTTGAACAGGGAAATGTTGATGTTGTAATCGGAACTCATCGTTTGCTGTCGAAGGATATCAAGTTTAAAGATCTTGGTTTGCTTATGATTGATGAAGAACATCGCTTTGGTGTAGCGGCAAAAGAAAAATTACGTGAGTTGAAAATTAATGTTGATACACTTACTCTTACTGCGACTCCAATCCCACGCACATTAAATCTTTCTCTTCTTGGTGCCCGTGATTTATCAATCATTGCAACACCGCCGCCAAACAGACAGGCGATTTATACAACTGTTTCAACATTCGACATTTCGAGAATCAGGGAATGGATTTATACTGAGGTAAAAAGAGGGGGACAGATTTATTTTGTTCACGACAGAGTAGAATCAATCGGTAAGCTTGCTGATTATCTCAACAAACATATTCCTGATATTAAAATTGGAATTGCACACGGGCAGATGAAATCATCTCAGCTTGAAGAAGTGATTCACGGTTTTCTTGGCAGAAAGTATGATGTTCTTCTATCAACAAAAATAATTGAATCGGGACTTGATATTCCAAATGTGAATACGATAATAATAAACAGAGCAGACAGATTTGGACTGGCAGAGCTTCATCAATTGAGGGGAAGAGTTGGCAGATCAACGCGGCAGGCTTATGCTTACTTTATTGTTCCGTCATTAAGCGGAATTACAAAGAAAGCAATGCGAAGACTTCAGGCAATTGAAGAATATACAGAGATTGGATCAGGATTTAATCTCTCGATGCGCGATCTTGAAATTCGCGGTGCAGGAAATTTACTCGGCAAAGAACAATCGGGATTTATTAATGAAATTGGTTTTGATCTCTACATTAAAATGATTGATGAAGCTGTTGATGAATTGAAGTACCAGGAATACCAGGAAATCTTTAAAACACTTCCTCAGAAAGAGGACAGAACTGAGCCAACAATCGATACATATTTTGAAATTGGAATTCCAGAGTCTTATATGCCCGAGCAGACAGACAGGCTAAGTTTCTATACTGCTTTATACGGAATAAAAAATCTGGAAGAGATGGATGAACTGAAAGAAGAAATGGAAGACAGATTCGGATCAGTTCCTTCATTAGTTAAACGACTTTTGCAAGTAGCAGCATTAAAATATTATGCTTCGTTTGCTTTGTTTGAAAGAATAATTATGAATCGAAAAAACGTGACGATCATTCTCCCGAAAGGGGAGAAAGAGGATTATTATAAATACAAGTTTATCGAACTGATGAGACTTATTGTTAATAATTATAAAGACTCTGTTAAGTTTGAGCAGAAAAACGAATCAATGAAACTTATAATCGCCAACAATTTTGAAAACGCAGAAAAGCTGTTAGAGTTCTTAATCAATTTCAGTGAGAGTGTAAAAAATTTATTTGATAATTACTCTGCTAAAGAGACTATTGCAAATTAATTCATTCAACTAAAATCACTCTTGCCTCTCGCAGCATTACTTCCTAAGTTTGTCTTTGATTATCCTAAATTTTGCAATAGAAAAATGTTTTAACAGAATTGTACTTATATATGTCGCCCCGATGGGGCTTAAATTGATTTGTTTTATTGTTTTCTATAAATATTCAGTGCCGATGACACTTGAAATCTAAAAAAACTTTTGAGTCTTGTTAGGGACACAATACTTATAGTACTTATTATAAATAAAATAATGAGTTCCGTAGAAACGACATATGGGCTTTTTATTCCTATTGAAAAATTTGGGATTATAAGTTAATTCAGAAAAGTAAAATCAATTACAAATGAGCTTTGTAAAAGAGAAACCATATAACGACCTTCCGCTTCTTCTACCCGATAAAAAAAATTGGGAAACACTTGAGGTTTATAAAAAATTAGCAGAAGCGCGTGCAGCACTTGCCGAACTTAAAGGCAGACTTCCGATTATTCCTAATCCGTTGATGTTGATCAATACTCTCGTTCTTCAAGAAGCAAAGGACAGCTCAACAATCGAAAATATATTTACTACTAACGACGCTCTTTATAAAGCATTCTCTTCAAACCTAAATACTGATCCTTCAACAAAAGAAGTTCTTCGTTACCGTGAAGCTTTATGGAATGCATTTTCAAAAATGAAAAAACCATCTGACTATTCAGCTAAACTTGCAATTGAAATCTTCAAAAAAATTACAGATAAAAAGGAAGAAATCAGAAAGGTAAGAGTGTACATTGGAAGCAGCACTCACATAGTATATACTCCGCCCGAGCCCGGAAATATTCTTATTAAAAAATTAAACAACTGGTTTGATGTTGCACTTAATGATAAAACTGTTGATCCATTGATTAAGATGGCCATCCTACATTACCAGTTTGAAGCAATTCACCCTTTCAGTGATGGCAACGGAAGAACAGGAAGAATATTGAATGTATTATTTCTTTGCAATGAAAAGTTAATTGATCTTCCCGTCATTTATCTCTCTAAATATATTCTTGATCACAAAAACGATTACTACAAATTTTTGAGAGAAGTAACCGAAGAGAGCAAATGGGAAAGCTGGATCTTGTTCATGCTTGATGCAGTTCATCGTACTGCCGCTCTAACATTGAACAAAGTGAACGCAATCTATGAAGATTATATTTCTGTAATTGAGAAAGTGAAGACAAAAGCTCCGGACATTTATTCCCACGAATTAATTGAAGTCATCTACAATCAGCCTTACTGTAAAATCGCAATTCTTGAAGAAAAGAAAATTGCATCCCGTAACACTGCGAGCAAATACCTTCGGAGACTGGAAGAACTTGGAATACTTGTTTCTGAAACTGTTGGCAGAGAAACGCTCTATAAGAATGTATCTCTGTTTAATATACTTTCCGCCAGCTGATTGGAATAAGCAATAATTAAAAGAAATTGTGCAGGTCAGGTTTGATATGCACAGCAGTTGTGCAGGAGACTGGCTATATGCATAATATTACAGATGTTTTGTGCAGATAATGATGAGAATACACTCTGATTGTGCAGAAACGGGGTATTCTGTAAGTCGGCTTTCCGGCATTACACTAAACATTTTATCACCAGCTTTTTAACTGGCAAAGATTCTTTGGTCATTATTCCCGGCATATGAACATCTTC
>DATIJX010000178.1:0-4908 GCA_035478175.1 Ignavibacteriaceae bacterium | reverse complement strand
AAAAGGAAGACTTCTCCATACATCAAAGCAAGCGTACCGAAATCCTCTCTCGTTTCATCATATGTGAGAAATGTCAGTGGCAATAAATATGAACCATAGAGTAATGCGTCTCCGAGTACATCATCCTGGTAGGGACCAATTGCAATTCTATCAAACTTGCTTATATCCTCTGATTTGAATGAATTAATTCCATCTTCAGTTAGCTCATCATTATTCAAAACAACTATAAGAGCTGTCAATCCGATTACTGTACCCGCTCCGATTATCGCAGCTTCCTTTCCTGTATTTAATTCGAAAGGACCTTCCCCAGTATTCTGCGAGAATGAAAAATTAAGAGATAACAGAAAAGAGAGGACAAGAGGGAAAGCTGTTTTATTTAAAATCATTGATATTTCAGATAAGATAAATTGAACTGTTTTGTTTAAGAAAAGTATGATTAATATCCGAAAGAAAAAAGAAGCGGTCTGGAGCTGATCGCAGACCGCCTTTAAGTTAGTTAGTTGAAAGCATAACCTGCATTAATTCCTACGTAAGCATTTCTTGGTTCACCCGCTTCATAATATCTTCCATTTGAAGAATTGATATTAACAAATCCAGCATATACTCTATTCATTATGTTGTTCCACCCATACGAAATCAGCAAGTTAAATTTTCCAAGCACCATATCAACACCAATCCCGGCATTTACGGTTGTGTAGTCATCTGTTTTATCCGAGTTTGCATCATCAACATACATTCCGCTTACATATCTTACACTGCCACGGGCAAAAGCGGATATTCCATGCGCAATTTCGTGATTATACGCTGCTGCAAAGAATGCGTTGTGCTGTGGTACACTTGGGGCATAATTGCCTGCATAGTTTTGTGAGGTTGTATCAAGATTTTCATCAATATTAAGCGCAATATACTCATCATAAGTAAAGTCTGAGAAAGTATATGAAGCTTGCAGATTTAATCCTTCAATTACATCTACACTTCCACCAACTTCTAAACCATTCCGGGTTGTCTTGGCTGCATTACGGAAAAACACATCTCCGTATACTTCAAACGGAATAATTTCATTTTCAATAAAAATATTAAAGAAAGTCACCTCGAAACTTACATTGTTGAACATTTGCTCATCAAAGCTTCTTATGTTTCCTTTAATTCCTATTTCAAAGTTCCTGGATTCTTGTGCATTCAGGTCCGGGTTTAAATTGATGGACGGGTTTGAACTTGTAGGATAATTGTCCATTTCATTTCCAGCAGGTGAATCAAAACTAAGCCCATACGAAGTATATATAGCAACACTCTGAGTAAGCTTGAAGTTGAGTGCTGCTTTGGGAGTAAATGCTTCAAATCTTCTGAAAGCACTTCGACTGCCGAGCAGCATATCATCATTTTCAAAATAAACATTGTCGTACCTGCCTGTGAGCAACAGATAAAACCTCTTTCCGTACAGTTCAAGAAAATCCGAAAAATATATTCCACTATTTCCCTGTATTTCATCCGTTAGGGCAACAAGCTGATCTCCCTTTTGTCCGCCGATATTATCATACTCTGCAACCGGTCCGGTCTGGTACAGCAGATCTCCACCAACAGAAAATTCATTATCTAATCCACCGAAGGTATGTCTATTGATGTATCTGAAAGAAGATCCCATTCCGTACCGATCCATAATTCTATAAGTCGCTGCAGTACGATGGAAGTACTTGATTGTCCCATATGGCATTATTTCTATTTCCTGGTTATTGTTCGTGCCAAATTTTGTGTTGAACTTTAAACCAATTCTACCTTTTTGGGTGATTCTTTTTGAATCTCTGTCTATTTCCCTTTGAGCTGCCTGGTATGGATCTTCAGCAAATTCCTCCTTCGTTAAAGAACCGGGAAGTTTGATTAGACCATCAACAAAGTACCCATAGATCTGCAGATTAGTTCCATCTCCGGGAAGTACATCCACAACTGTATTAAAGATGTGCCAGTAGTCCTCACTATGAGGTCTGAAACCTTTATAGTTATGATAACTGTATGTTCCGAGAAATCCATATTTGTCTGTTCTAACCCCAAACTTCAATCCGTTTCTTCTCAAATCGAAAGAGCCGAACTCGTTAAATTGAGTTGCGAACGAATACGGAAAATAAATATCGTTAATGAAGTTAATAACACCTCCGGGTGCATTGGTATAAAGAGAAGATGAGTTTCCCTTTACCAGCTCAATGCTTCCGATTGAATTGAAATCTATTGCTTCAATTCTTGTCTGCCCGTCGGGTTCCGATTCCGGGATTCCGTCAAGCAGTATTCTTACTCCTCTTATTCCTGTATTCGATCTGCTTCCAAAACCTCTTATTGCAACTCTCACATCATGGTTTCCATAGCGTGATTGGAGGAATAAGCCGGGTACATTTTCCAGGACATCATCAACAGAAACCTTTTTGGAGAATTTATACTGGGTATTCTTAAGTCGGATTACCGGATAAGGAATATCAATTATCTTCTTCTCTACTCTGGTTGCGGTTACAACAACATCGTCTGTTGCATAGCTGAGCGAATCAACTTTCGAAATTGCAGAATCACCCACTACGAGTACAGGCTGTGCTCTTAGTGCAGCACTACTAAGCATTATGAAAAGAATAATAATTACAGGAGAAACTGTTTTTGATTTGAACATAGTTCACCTTATATAATTACTCAATTAGTTAATTATTTAAAAGAAAATAACTAACTGAGTCGCGGCGGTGGTGAAGGTATATCTAGATGAAGAGATTTATACGAATCGGTACGCCAATAGTTAAATATTGTTTCATCAACCTGAGCTACCCCGATTTGTTCTTGTTGAACCGGTTCTGAGATTGATAAACTATATTTTATTACCGAAGGAACTTGTTTATCCTCTGTAGAATTTTTATGTACTCTTTTTTCAAATTCTTCTTCCAGCTTTTTTTCTTTTGTATCGTTGATGACGTAAACAATTAATTGTTTATCAGTCTCTTCCTTCGTAACAATATCATACATATTACCATTATACTTAAACTCTCGCGAGTGTATCCATCTGAAATCAATTTTATTATTCTCGATATCTTCTTTATTAAAAATCAACAACTCAATCATTTCTTCTTCGGATGGCATATCGGCCCGAAGCATTCCCATATATTTATAATACATTGATAGGAAAGGATGAATAGCCAGAAATCCGATGGTGTTATAAAGAAAAAGGGAAAGTATTAATATTGAAATAATTCTTCTCACGCTCAACAGTCATCAACATTAGTTTGAGTAAATCGGTTTATTAATATAAATTGAAAAGAATACAAAAACTGTGCATTAAAATAACTACTATGAACAATAAAAACCCTTAATAGGGAGAAATAAAAAAGGAAATTTTACCGGAATGAAATATTTTTTTCATTTAATATTACATCGCTATTAACTCTAAGTTATCTAATAAACATTATTTCTTTTTCTGAACGCCTCTCCATCCTGTTGCGGGAACCATCGTTGGTCTTCGTATTTTGCTCATGTATCCCGCTTGCTCTGCAATGTAAAAAGCATCCGGCTCAATTTCCTTAACAATCTTAACAAGGGTTGATAAATTTTTTCTTTCGGATGCAACATATATTTCAGTCACTTTTCCATCTTTGCCTTCACCTTCAAATGTAGTCACTGCAAAACCCTTTTCACGGAGAGAGTTTGTAATTTCTTTTACATGCTTACTGGTAATAATTCTGAAATTGGTATAACCCATTGCCAGTCTTTTTTCAACTAATATTCCGACCACATTACCCGTAGCAAATCCAAATGCATAAAAAAGGCCGAGTATTGGAGTATGCATAACTTGCGGCAGCACAGCACTTAGAACGAGCAGCCAAACACTTGTCTCAATGAAAGCAAGAAAGAAAGCGATTTTTGTCCTTCCTTGCACAATGCTGATTGTTCTTAAAGTACCTACCGATACATCAACTACTCGCGCAAGAAAAATGAGAATACCAAGTAACCAGATGTTCATATATTTTTTTAATTATAATTATTACCGGAATAAAATTACAAAGAAAAAATAAAGAGTAGTGCCAAAATAACACAACCTATGCTTTGTAGCTCAGGTCTCCAGACCTGAGAAATGTGTTTTGCACAGTTCTGGAGAGCTGTGCTACGGGAATCTAATCAGCTAAACAAATCAATCCTTTAAGATAAAGCCCCTCAGGAAAATTAGTTGCTATTGGATGATCTGATGCTTGTGTGAGCTGTTTTATAATTTTAACTTCTCTTCCTGAATCGAGCGCAGCATCAGCAACTATTTTTTGAAATAACTCTTGAGAGATGTGACCGGAACAAGAAAACGTAAACAGTATTCCGCCCGGGTTAAGCAGCTTCATTGCAAGTAAATTAATATCTTTATATCCTCTGCTTGCCTGTTGAATTTGTGCGACTGATTCAGCAAACTTTGGCGGATCTAAAATTATCAAATCAAATGTTCTTCTTTCATCACGGAATTTTCTCAACACTTTAAACACATCATCATTAATATTTTCAACGGAAGATAAGCTCAATTCATTTAGTTCAATATTTCTATTTGCAATTTCCAGTGCAGATGAGGAGGAATCTACCTGCGTTACTTTTTCTGCACCTGCAGCAAGAGCATAAACCGAAAACCCTCCGGTATAAGAAAAACAGTTCAAGACATTTTTCCCTTTTGAAAAATCAGTAGCTAGCATACGGTTGTCTCTCTGATCAATATAGAAACCGGTTTTGTTTCCACTCTTTATATCAACTAAAAATCTAAATCCATTTTCCAGCACTTCTATTAAATCTTCTGGAACAGTTCCCCATAGTAATCCTTGTGTTGGCTGAAGACCCTCCTTAGTTCTGACTTCAACATCAGACCGTTCAAATATTCCGTCCGGCTTAAAGACTTCATCAAGAATCTCAATTATT
>DATIJX010000177.1:0-2188 GCA_035478175.1 Ignavibacteriaceae bacterium | reverse complement strand
AATAACCTGTCCAAGCAAAATATTTCCCTGGATTGCATAACCCGGACCTGTAACATGGCTTTTGTAATTTAGACAATTTACTCCAGTATATGCGGCGCTTTCACCATTTCTGGTAAGGTCAACAATTCCATATTGACGAATAGTTGGATTACCTTGTGCATCATTGGCGACAAGCCAATCAATAATTTGCTGAGGAGAGAATCCTTGAAGCATCCTGGCTCGTGCATTCTGCTGGTTCGTAGAATTCCAGGAAGCCTGTGTGTGAATGCCTCCGATTCCTTCAATTACATCGCTGAGGATAAAAGCACCAACTCCGCCGAAAGGACCAACACAGGAAGCTCCAGCGCTTCCAATCTCACCGGTGACAGTATCAACTGCAACGATTGAGAATGTATCCTGCGAAAATATTCCAGCAGAGAAAAAAGTTATGAACATCACGGATAGAACCGTCATTAAAATATAATTGGCTTTCATCAGTGTCTCCTATTTTCTTTTTAATATTACCAATGTGAAATCATCTCTGTATAATTTTGTTTTGGAAAAATTTCTTGTTGATTCTACAATATTATTAATAATTTCACTTGCTGATTTATTTTGTGAATCTAATATAACTTTTTGAAGCCTTTCAAAACCATATTCCTTCGAATCTTCATTAAATATTTCTGTGACTCCATCCGTATAAAAAATAATTTGATCTCCTGGTGCTATGCTTACAGAATTAAAATTAAAACTGGCAGCATCAAGAATATTTAGGGCTGGATCCCCTGTTTCAAGTAATTCAATACTGCCATCAGATTTTAATAATATTGGAGGATTATGACCACAGTTAGTATAGGAAAGAGTGTGTTGCTCATAATTTAATTTCGCATAAAATGCAGTTATAAAATCTCTTTTTCTGATCACTTCCTGAATTTGCACATTGAGTAAATTCATTATCTCCGCAGGATCATTATTTAATTTTAATTGATTACGAAGCATTGCTCGGAACGAAGCCATAATTAATGCAGCGGGTATTCCATCTCCTGAAACATCTGCAATAACAATAGCATAATTACTATCATCTAAATGAATATAGTCATAATAATCTCCACCAATTTCAAAAGTAGGAATGCAAAGATCGGCGATATCATATCCTTCAATATCAGGTGGATGTGCAGGCAGCAGACTCGACTGAACATCTTTTGCTATCTGCATCTGCTCTTCTAATTTTTTCTTTTCAAGAATTTGATGGTGAAGAATTGCTTTCTCTAATGAGATTGCGGAAGCATCTGCAAAGAACTGAAGCATTTCAAGATGGTTTTGATTAAAAGCAGAAAGTTTATCACTTTCAACATCTAACGCACCTATTGCTTTATCATTCATTATAATCGGGACAGCTAATTCAGAAAGAATTTTCTTTCTTCCAATTATATAACGATCATCTTTTCTGACATCATCGATGATTAAACTTTCTTTTGAATTAATGACATAACCAATTATACCTTTGCCTTCGCTTAACATTTTATCAGATTCCAATGGAGTAGATTCGTAACCGCGTTTAGCTATTCCACCGATTTTTTGTCCGGGGAAATGATAATCAGGATGTTCAATCGCTTCGCTTAAAACAAAAATACCCGCAGCATCATAATCAATTACAGTTCTCAGTGCATCAAGAAGATGGTTGAGGATGACGTTCAGATCTAAAGTATCTTTTATTTTAAAAGAAATATCCTTTAACAGCTGGTATTTTTCTTCAGCAGAAAGTTCGGTGCCTTGTTGCATTTATAACGAATATTTATTTGAATCGTTGTATAAAATTAACCTGCTAAAGATAGATAATCAATGACTGATTTAAATTCAGAGCTAATTCAGTTCATTTTATGGATAAACATAGCTTGCCTCTATTCCAAGCGGAAATCCTACCATCCAGAAGAGAATGAGGAATAAAGTCCATAAAACAAGAAATGCTATTGAGTATGGAAACATCATCGAAATTATTGTTCCGATACCTGTTCCTTTATAATATCTTTTCGCAAATACCACAAACAACGGCAGATAAGGATTGAGCGGTGTAATGATGTTAGTTGAAGAATCACCAACTCTGTAAGCTGCCTGAGTAAGTTCGGGAGATAATCCAAGCTGCATCAGCATCGGGACAAAAATTGGCGAAAGCAACGCCCACTTAGCAGAAGCTGAGCCAACAAACATA
>DATIJX010000176.1:0-7976 GCA_035478175.1 Ignavibacteriaceae bacterium | reverse complement strand
AATAGAAGATGGAGAAGGAGGGGTAATAGTCAGTTACCAGGATAACGAGTGGATTCCTCCATCAACATCCAAAAGAAGGGTGAGAGTGCAGCGAGTAGACAGCAGTGGAAATTTCTTGTGGGGGCAAACAGGTGTTAGAGTGACATTGAGCGAAACTTATCCACAAGGGGGACAGAACTTGTGCACAGATGGAAACGGAGGATGTGTTATTGTTTGGCATGAATTACATGAATCACTACCAACTAACACTTACGATATTAAAGTAAACAAGATTAACAATCTTGGTGAAAGAGTATGGGGAGATTCAGGAATATCTCTCGAAAATACCGTTAACTCTGATCCTGTAAGAATAGTCAGCGCAAGTGATGGAAATTACTATGTTCAGATGAGCAACATATATCGCATAAACCAAAACGGGCAGATACTATACCAGTACAGCAGTACTGCGCTCGGTCAACCTGTATCGGATCCGGAAGGAGGAGTAGTATTAAGCGGTAGAGTATGGACAGGAATGATCCCAAAACTTGTTTCCCAAAGAAAAGATTCACTTGGCAACAACCTTTGGCAGGAACCTCATGTCGAGATTGCTGATAGTCTTTATATAAACTCACCTATAAATGTTAAAAGAATTAATGGTTATTATTATTACTGGTGGTACGGCAGAAAAAATGGAGTAGAATTAGTTACGCAATATCAAGCATTAAGATCAGATGGGACTAAACTTTTTAATCAAGACAACTTACCTATAAGTAATTATCCTGTAGATGCATTGATCGGAAATATATTACCTTCAGATTCGGGGACATTTGTGTTGATTTGGCAAGATTACAGACCGGATGATGGTGTGTTTGGGCAAAGACGAGATACTTTGAGTAATCCATTATGGAATTCAAATGATGTACCTCTTTATACAGGTATGTATTCTGATTTGCTCGTAATAACAGACGGTATTGGGGGAGCTATAGGATTAGGATGGCATCAATTTGATTTCTCGCTTAGAGCTTTCGAGATAAGCAAATATGGAAATCTCGGTGAAGTTATAATTCCAGTAGAGCTAATTAGTTTTAGTGCTAATCTTACAAAAGATAAAGTAGAGTTATTTTGGCAAACGGCAACCGAAACCAACAATGCTGGATTTGAGGTTCTTCGCTTCGCTCAGAATGACAATAATGTTTGGAAGCGAATTGGGTTTGTTGAAGGGTTTGGAACAACAACAGAACCTGTAACCTATTCATTTATTGATGAAGATGTTACAACGGGAACATACAAATACAGATTAAAGCAAATTGATCTCGATGGAACATTTGAATATTCAAATGAGATTGTAGTTGAAGTTGACTTCAAACCAAAAGAATTTGTGCTTCATCAGAATTATCCTAACCCATTTAACGCAAAAACGATTATAAAATATCAAATTCCCAAAGAAGAACGGCTAAGAATAAACATATATAACATACTTGGTGAAAAAATATTAACACTTTATGAAGGTGAACAAAAAGCAGGAGAATTTCAGGTAATTTTATCATCAGACGAACTACCATCAGGAAATTATTTTTATAGTCTTGAAACAATTTCAACAAGACAAATTAAAAAATTAACAATCATTAAGTGAAAGGGAGTCACTATGAAAAATTTGTTAAAAATATTGTTGACTGTTTTTATTTTGTTCAATGGGAGTAAAATAAATTCAGCACCATTCGACTCAGGAATGATTACACTTACGCAACCAAATGATATAACATTCACAGGAAGAATTTGGGGTGATGAATTTATTTGGTGGGCTGAGACTGAAGATGGATATCGCTTTGTTCAAACATTCGATGGATGGTTTTACTATGCGACTTTGAACCAAAATGGTGAATATACTCCAACAAATTATAAAGTTGGAATAGACTTACCACCGGCATCATCTTACCAGCTTGAAAGGACACAGGCAAGATTGGATGAAATTAAAGAGCAGATAGAACAGCACAATGAGCAGATAGAATTAAACAGGCAATGGTTTGCACAGAAACAAGCTGAAGCCGATGCAAATCAGGAACCAGTAACACTACAAGTTGGAATCGTATTAATTGAATTTCAGGATGTAAAACATTATGAAAATGAAACCAACAGACCAAACGGATATTTTACATCAGATTTCGAAAATTTGATGTATTCTGAAAATGGAGTTTGGTTTGACACAACAGGAACCACACCTCATCCAGAGAATGAGAAAATTTATGGCAGCTTTAGAGATTACTGGGATCAAATCTCCCTTGGTAAATTAAAAATAGAAGGACGGGTAGCAAACCATACAGATCAGAATGGTGTACCTGTATGGTTAACAACAGACGATTCGCTGGGCTTTTATGCTGATAATATCCATAACGCAAATAATTGGGATACATTAGCTGATGAAGCCATTACGAAAGCATTGCTAGATTCTCTGATTGACACGACTAATACGTACTCCCAGAACTATTTTGATAACATTGTTGTTATTTATGCAGGAACTGCGAAACTTATGGGTGCGTTAAAGGTAGTAGGTGGTCAACGTGGGGGAAATTGGATTCAGGTAGCTGAACGTAGTACCTGGAAGCTTTATTGGGGTGATATACCGTCTTTTACTCATATTGGCGTTTATGCACATGAGTTCGGCCATAACCTCGGTTTTGATGATGAGTATTTTAATTTTACTCCTTTTGTAGATTGGGGAGAAGATGGAAGCACAAATCTTTTTAATTTCTGTCTGATGGGTGAAGGGATTTATACCGGACCACTTGAAAAAGGTGAATGCCCTGCAACTTTGTCACCTTACTATAGAATAAGAAGTACCTGGGTCATTCCAGACACATTGACAGAGGATGTAAATAATTTCATTGTTGAATATAATTATTCAAATCCAAAATTTTATTGCATTGTACCTGTTGATGCGCTAGAAGAAGAGCATTACATATTTGAGACAAGAGGAAGAGATGGATTTGATTTATATCTTCCTAGTAATCCTGCGGATTCAGTAGATCAGGCAGGTCGGCTGCTAATCTGGCAGCACAACACTAAAAGTGATTTTCCAATGGCGAACTATAGGGACAGGATAAGAGTAATTCCTGCTGATAATGATAGGAATGAAGATATCCAGAACCAGTTAAATGATTTCTTCCCTACAGTTTTATATAATAATTATCAAAGTTTTAACGATACTACCTCCCCAAAGTATACAATAAATGAAACTCATCCAAATATGAATCAGCCTGGCGATCCCGCACATTTTGCATTAAGTGGAATTCAAAAACTTGCAAACGGAAATACGCTTATTGATGAAGTTAGACCGAATTATCAATATGTTACCTATGAAATTTCTGGTAGTTGGCAGACAGTTAGTGTTCCAGTTGTTCCATCCCTCTTCAATTACCATGTTGCAGCAGTATTTCCAACCGTTGATACAAATAGTGTTTATAAGTACCAACCGCCTTATGTACAAGTTAAAACATTAGAAAACGGACCAGGATATTACGCAAAATTTTCCCCGCCTGCTCAGCCGATAACATTCAGTGGAACTCATGTAGAATATCTTGAAATACCAGTTAATACCGGATGGAATATTGCAGGTTCACTTTTTTATAAAGTTCCCGTACCGAATGTATGCACGGAACCTCCCGGGATAATCACCGGACAAATGTATTTTTATAATGGTGGTTATCATTATTTAACAGCAAATGATAGTATTTCGCCTGGAATAGGGTTCTGGGTAAAAACAACCAGTAATGGCAATATTATTTTGGATAGATTTGCTGAACCCTGTGAGTTACCTAAAATAACTACATATCCACAAATAGATTTTACAAAGATGGACAAATTTATGGTATCTGATTCTGCCGGCAATGTTCAAACTCTATTTGTTTCTAATACTGATATTGATTCATCAATAATAAACTTAGATATGGAATTACCTCCATTTTTCTCTGAAATAGATTTTGACTCCAGATTTGAATACAACGAATTTGTGAAAAAAGTTTCAGCGGACAGTGGATTAATTGATTTGAATATCTTAGTTCATACAGATGCGTTACCTGTCAGTCTGAGCTGGGAAATTAATCCAGAGAACGGAATAAATTATTCATTCGTTGGAGACACTACCTTGGGAAAAGTAAAAGAGATTGAATCTATTTCAGGTCAGGTTTTATTCAATAAACTAAATAACAACAAGATTCAACTCTTTGCAAAGGTTGATGGTAACAATATAAAAAATTTAATTCCAAAGGAATATAATTTATATCAGAACTATCCAAATCCATTCAACCCAAGCACGGTGATAGAGTTCTCATTGCCTGAAGATGTGGCAAATGTAAAACTCAGTATCTACAATGCATTGGGAGAGAAAGTAGCAGAGTTAGTGAACACAGCATTGACAGCTGGTAAATACCAGTATCAATGGAATGCAAGCAACGTAGCTACTGGAATGTATATCTATGAATTGAGAACTGAAAAATTTAACGCAATAAAGAAGATGATACTTCTCAAGTAAAAATTTGTAATCATAAAAGATTATGGGACTAAAATGAAAAAAATATTATTAGCAACAGCAGTTTTACTTTTATTATTAATTCAAAATAATAATGCTCAGGGATGGCAATGGGTTGATACCGGTTTCCCGGTTCATATTTTTGAAATGAGCTTTCCACCCGGACAGAGCAATGTTGGCTTTGCAGTAGGATCGACCTTGCCTTTTGGTGGTGATGGAATTATTCTGAAAACCACAAACGGTGGATCAGCATGGACTAAAATATCTGCTGATACTTTACCCGGTTTGCGAACTGTTTGCTTCACTTCACTGAATGTCGGATTTGCTGCTGGATACCAGAACTTCCTGATGAAAACAACTGATGGAGGAACTAATTGGACATTTCAGATGATAGATGACAAACTATGGTACTTCAACAACATTGAGTTCTTCGATGAAAATAAAGGAGTCATTGTAAGTTATCCCTCTTCGGTTTATAGAACTGCAGATGGTGGAATAACGTGGGAACCAACATTTGGATTGAAGCACAGCGTTGAAGATATATGCTATGCAGACGAAACAAATTTATTTCTTGTCGGCGGCGATGAGAAAATTTATAAGTCAACTAACAGTGGATTTTTCTGGAATGAAGTTTACACCGGAACAGTTATGAAGGAATTTTATGGAGTAGAATTTTTAGATGGTAATTATGGTATGGTTTGCGGCGACAGCGGTAAAGTTCTCGTAACAACAGATGGTGGAGTAAACTGGAATTTAGATGTAGTCAGCAGTTTAGGTTTACTCAATGGTATTCATATTGTTAATCAGCAGAGCTCGTTTGTTGTCGGTTCACCTGAGCTGGTTTATAAAACTACTAACGGAGGTTCTTCCTGGTTGAGTGATTTCAACGGAGGAAATGTTATTCCTTTGTATAAGATCATGTTTACCGAAAGCCAGGTTGGATTGATCTGCGGTTCAGAAGGTAAATTTCTAAAAAATAATGATTATATAGTCCCGGTTGAACTTACAGGTTTTACAGCTAATTCTGAGGGTAATAATGTATATTTAAAGTGGTCTACTCAGACTGAGCTAAATAACTCTGGTTTTGAAATATTTCGATTAACTCATGGAACTGGTTGGGAAAAAATAACTTTTATCCCGGGATATGGCAGCAGCACCGAACCAAAAGATTATTTTTACACAGACAGAGATGTTAAGAATGGAAATTATTTCTATCAGTTAAAACAGATTGATTATAATGGTAGATATGAGTTTTCTGATGTAATAAGTGTTGATGTGACCACTCCTGTGGAATATTCCCTTGAACAAAATTTCCCAAATCCATTTAACCCGACGACAGTTATCAGGTATCAGTTACCTGTGGCCGGTAATGTAACGCTGAAAGTTTATGATGTTCTTGGTAATGAAGTAGCAACTTTAGTTGATGAGGAAAAACCGGCCGGAATCTATGAAGTAGAGTTCAGCAGTCATTCCGGCTCTTCGGGAATAAGCGATTTAAAAAGTGGAATATATTTCTATGAACTTAGAACTGAAAAATATGTTTCTGTGAAGAAGATGATCCTGATCAAATAATTAATAATTTTATTCATCCCAAAATGATTAATGTATAATGAAAAATAAATTACCAAAAAATATCCTGTTCACTTTTACCTTTCTTCTTGTTTTAATTTCGATAAATCGTTTGGTCTATTCTCAGGAGGATAACCCAAATATTGATCGCGTCCCGATTGAGTGGCTGCAAAATATTAATTATTCTGATAGTGAAGAGGATGTACTTACTGATAATGATGGTTACGATAACTTTAACATCGGAGTAGCTTTTGCGGAACCACACATTGCACAAAATCCAAATAATCCTTTACAATATTTTGGTGCTTATAATATTAATGATGCATGGCGCACTTCTGACGGGCATAACTGGACAGGTTCAACACCGGTTTTTGGTGTCTCTGTAAACGGGGATCCTTGTACTGCCTATGACGGCATTGGTAACTTATACTATGAATCAATGTTTGGTGGAGTTACCGGCTGCAAGGTTATGCGATCAACTAATAATGGTGCTACCTGGTCTGCGGCTGTAACTGCCATTTCAGGTAATGATAAAAACTGGATGGCTGCTGATCAGACCACCGGTCCGTATGCAAATTATGTCTATACAACAATGACTCCGGGTAATTTTGCCCGCTCAACTAACTTTGGTGCTACATGGACAACAACTGCAACCTTCTCAACGCAGACATTACCAGGGATGATGGTTTGTGTTGGACCAAACGGTACTACAGACGGTGGTGCGGTTTACGTGGTTACTAATTCCGGAAGTTCATTTGCTTCAACTTACACTTTTTATGCATCAACAAACGGTGGCTTAAACTTTACGCAGAAATCGGCACAGAATTTCGCGAACTATGTTGGAACAGATGTTAATGGAAGAAATTCTGTTCAAAATATGAGAACTCGACCATATCCATTCATTGCTGCAGATCAGAGTAACGGAACAAACAGGGGAAGATTGTATTTAGTTTATGCTTCTAACACTCCTGCAGGTAATGGAAATAAGCCCGATATATTTTGCAGATACTCAACCAATCAGGGTTCAACCTGGTCATCGGCAATAAGAGTTAATGATGATGTAAATACAACATCTCATCATCAATGGCATCCATCAATCTGGTGTGATAAATCGTCCGGCAGATTATACGTTAAGTGGATGGATACACGAGATACTCCAACAAGCGACAGTGCTTACATTTATGCAAGTTATTCAGATAATGGAGGAGTTACGTGGGCACCAAATCAAAGAATATCAAATCAAAAAATGAAAATTAACTGCTCAACTTGCGGCGGTGGAGGAACACCTCGTTATCAGGGTGACTATGATGCGATCGTTTCCACAAATAACCAGGCGCTTATGATGTGGAGTGATTTCAGGTTTGGAGATTTTGGAAGTTATGTTGCCTACTTTCCTGATTTTGCAATGAAAGTTTCGCCTTCGAATTCCAGTATCGTTTATAATAATGATAGTGCATTTATAAATATTAATGTACCAAGTGTTAAACTTTATAATTCAACAGCAATATTTTCTGCTAACATTACTCCGACTCCACCGAGTGGTTCATTCATTATTGATTTTCCCCAGGGCAACACTTTAAGTTCGTTTCCCGGGAATGTTACTATGCGGATAAGAACTTCCGGGAATGTTTCACTTGGAAATTATACAATTAACATTCAGGGTGAAGGTCCGAATGGAACTCCAGTTCATCGCCGGACTGAATCACTTCAGGTGTTAGTACCTTCTTTAGATTTTGGTGTTGATTTAATTGTATCAGATAATTGTGCGAATCAGGTTTTGCTGAAATTTGGAACAGCCCCCGGTGCAACGGATTGTTATGATGTGGGATTGGATGAGTCCGCACCGCCGCCGCCGCCGGTCGGAGCCTTCGATGCAAGGTTTGCAAGTTGCGGTGAGCATTGG
>DATIJX010000175.1:0-22663 GCA_035478175.1 Ignavibacteriaceae bacterium | reverse complement strand
TTGTTGATTCGGTTTATGAAAATTCAGATAAACGTTTGGCACATCTGTCAGAATGAAAAATGCATCAGCTTCAATTTCTGTGGCAAGTAATGATGATGCAAGATCTTTATCAATAACAGCTTCAACGCCAACAAGATTTTTGTTCTCATCCCTGTAAACCGGAACTCCCCCGCCGCCTGCAGCAATTACAATATTTCCCCGCTTAACAAGATCACGAATAATTTTTTTGTTGAGTATATCTTTTGGATCAGGAGAAGGGACTACTCTCCGCCATCCTCTTTTTCTTGGATCTTCTTTAAAAATTAATCCTCCTGATCTTGCGAGAAGCTCTGCCTCCTCTTTCAAATAAAATCTGCCAACAGGTTTAGTTGGCTCAATAAAAGCAGGATCATTTTTATCCACTAATACCTGGGTCACAATTGTAACAACATTTTTCCTGATCTTGCTTTCACGAAGGATATTCTTGACTTGCCGCTCTATCATATATCCAATTCCGCCCTGCGAATCGGCAACACAAATATCCAGCGGCATTTGAGGGATTTTATATTCCTTATAACCAGCTTCATTCCTTAACATTATATTTCCAACCTGCGGACCGTTTCCATGAGTTATCACAAGTTCATAACCATCTTTAAGCAGTTTCAGCAGATGAATAAAGGTATCATAAGTATTCTTTTCCTGCTGCTGGATCGTTCCAA
Organism: Ignavibacteriaceae bacterium; assembly: GCA_035478175.1. Lineage (GTDB taxonomy): Bacteria > Bacteroidota > Ignavibacteria > Ignavibacteriales > Ignavibacteriaceae > IGN2. The sequence continues at coordinate 21,965 of DATIJX010000175.1, read as the reverse complement.
CTTCATTACCTCTTAAAAGGGCATTTCCACCAAGAGCAACTACTGCAATTTTTTTATTCATACTGGATATATTGAAAAACAGAATTCAAAAATGAGGCGTAAATTTAAGCAGATTTTGGTTATTAGTTAATAGTTATTTGTTATAGTTGAATAGTTTCAGGTTTTTGTCATATCTGTCAAAACATAATGACCTCACTCTAATCTCTCTCCTTAGAGGAGAGAGACTTATCATCATTAAAACTTTAATTGATTTCATTCTGACAGAATATTTATATCAAGATAATAAATTTAATAAGCCCTTCTCTTCTTAAGAGAAGGGTGGGGATGAGTTCGATTATTGCATTAAAGGTTTAGAATATATTAAATATTAAAATAATTTTTTTTATTAGGATTATTTTAGACAACACTGGTTTTTATTGATCAAGATTTGTATCAACTTAATCTAAAATCGAAACCAATAACCGGTAAACTGAAACCAAAAACTTCAAACCAATAATTAAGAATTTGAGTAAAAGCAGTATAATCACTAAGTTTATTTAAGATTTAAGTGAAAAATTTCCGTGAACAGTAAAGAACAATTCAATCCAAAGGAGCTGCTTAAACCAGAAAATATGCTCAGGCTGTACGCAAGCGGAGCTTTTCCAATGGCTGATGCAGAGACCGGAAACATAAACTGGTATTTACCTGAAATCAGAACAATTATTCCTCTCAATAATTACAACATTCCTCGTTCTGCTAAAAAAGCAATCGATGATGAAAATTTTGAAATAAGATTTGATATTAACTTTGAAGGTGTCTTGGAAGGCTGTGCCGATAGAGAATCAACCTGGATTTCTGAGGAACTTAAATCCGCTTACAGAAGATTAAAGAAACGCCGACACATTCACACTGTTGAAACGTGGAAAAATGGAAAGCTTGCAGGCGGACTTTACGGAGTTACATTCCGTGGTGCGTTCTTTGGTGAGAGTATGTTCTCAAAAGTATCGCAAGCCTCCAAAGCTGCACTTGCTGCTTTGCTGAAACATTTGAAGGAAAAAGATTTTGTTCTGCTTGATGTACAGTATATGACCGAGCACTTAAAAATGTTCGGTGCAATAGAAATTTCTTTTGAGGAATATAGTAAGCTGCTGCAAATGGCTTATGCTAGAGAGTGTGAATTTTAATTTCTTATGCCAATCTCAATTAAACCCTTTCCCTGATAATTTCCGCAGATTACAACAATATTTCCTTTAACGGCTACTTTTGAATAGCCTTTATTATTAGGTGTGCTTAACATCTTCCAGCTTACTCCGTTGAAATGGAAAATTGCTCCGGAATCTCCCACGATAAAAATATCATTCTGACCATTACCTCTTACAGAGTTTGTTCCGACAGGGTATAAATCTATTTCATTCCATACACCAAACTTGTTAACGTATGCCCCTTCGCCACAGACATATAAAATATTTTCATTAACTGCCCAGGCTGAATAAAGCCGAACATCTCTATTCCAGGAAACGGAGTCAACCTTTCCATCTACTATTTTTAATATCTTCTTGTCTCCTGGAACAAAGAATGAAGATACAGGACAGTAAAGAATTGTTTCATTTTCTTTAGAAATAATTCCCCAAACATCATTTATTCGTGTTTCTGTTCCGCTTACAATCCTATTCCAACTACCACTTTCTATTCGTTGAGCTATAAAACCATTATCTCCAACAACATATAATTTCGCATCAATTCCCCACATTCTACTTACTCCTACACCTATAAAAATAGGATCAATTTGAAACTCGTGATAATTTTGCCCATTCCAATGAAACCAAGGATCAAACCACACATCATTTTTGTTAATAGCAAATACAGAGCGAATTTCAGGAGAAAGTCCTTGATAAGTAAGTTTTATAAATTTCCATTCAATTCCATCCCACACAACCAAATTAAAACGTTGATTGTCTGGTTGCCCAAGAGAGTCATTCATATAAATCTCGCCCACCGCCCAAATATTGTTTTCATCTATTGCCACATCCCAAAGAAAACTGGCGTCGTGCTCGCCAAAAGTCCACGTTTGCCAGGTAAAGTTGTGGTTGGTTGAGTCTATTGTGGTAACGCTCAACTCATTGCTGGATTGGTTGATTGATTGACTGACTGATTGGAATTTGTATGTCTGATTTGGAAGAAGAGAATCAATATAAAGCAGAGTATCTGCCTTAACCAGATTTATCGTTTCTCTTGTTTGGTTGCTTTGTTTTAATGTTACAGCAGTTGGCAGTTGTAGGTTGGTGGTGGTTAGTTTTATCCACGCTTCAGTACAGGAAATATCTTCGAGCTTTAATGTAATCGTAGAATTTAATGATGGTTCATTAGTATCGCAGCTAATAAAGTAAACTATGATAACGAATGAGAAAATTATTATTCCGGTTTTCATTTCTATTAAAAATTAAAAAACCAATCTAAAAAAAATGAGACGACTCAGCGAGTCGTCTCTACAAAATGTTAAGGCTTTACTAAAATCAATTCCTTCTGCGGTGGAGAAATAAACTCGCAGCCGTTCTTTGTTATATAAACTTCTTCTTCAATTGTTGCAACACCGTAACCTTCAATCGGCAGTCTTGGCTCGATTGTAAAAACCTGTGCTTCTTCCAGAGGCATAAAAGGTGCATTGCCGTATCTTTCCCACGCTGGAAACATTCCTGCAACACCATCATGAACGGTTTTGCCAACCTGGTGACCAAGTCCGTGAGGATATTCGGGATAACCATTTTGTATAATGTACGATCTTGCAATTGTATCCATATCAACACCTTTAACTCCGGGTTTAACTGCATCAGCAACTTTTTGTATTGAGTCGCGGATAACATTAAATCCTTTTTGAACAGCCTCTGGAGCTTTTGTTTCACCGTCATTCAAAATGTACCACGTTCTCTGCAAATCGGAACAATAGCCTTTATACTTAATTCCGAAATCCATATTAACAACAGTACCCTTTGTAATTACTTTGTCACTTGGACCTTCGTGCGGACCATTTGGATTAGGACCGGCAAACACCGCAGGGCAATGTGTTTCTTCCCATGCGGGTTCGTAGCCCTTTTCGGTGTAGAGTTTCTTCACATAATTTGCTACATCAATCTCCGTCATTCCCGGTTTCATATATTTTGTTACTGCATCGAATATCTTCAGAGTTTCTTTGATTGCTTCTTTCATTAATGCAATTTCAGTTTGGGATTTTCTTCCTCTCAAAGCAGAAATAATTTCTTCTGAACTAACAAGTCGCTTTGCATATTCAGTTCCTTCAAGATGATCAAGAAGAATTTGGTACATACCATAAGTTAAACCATCAGCAAGCACAGAAGTTTTTGAAAAATTGATTGCAATCTTTTCCGGATTTTTTCTGGCGATATAATCTCTGAAGGGTTCACGGATTGATTTAAGATAAGGAATAATATTCTTGTACAAACCAGCTTTCTTAAAATTTCCTTCCTCCATCGAGCCAACTATTGCGGTTGTATCGCCATCTTTATTAATACAAAAAGCTGCCTGCCATGTTGAGTTTACTCCGGAAATCATATCCATCACCGGGTCGGTCATCATTGAACTTTCACGGACGAAAGTCAGCCACATATCAATCTTTTTTTCTTTTAGAATTTCAACTGCCTGGTTAATCTTCTCTTTAAGAATTGTATTATCCATAAAAACTCCTGTTAATTAATAATTGGAAGAAAGACTATTGTAATTTATTAAATCTGCCTCGAAGTTGCTATAGTTTGGGGGAATATGGTATAAGGTATATGGTATAGAGGTATAAGGTTTTTTAAATCTTTCAATCCGTCTTCGTTCTTTGAACTACGCCTGACAAGTCTTTAAATTTTTCAAACTATTCCCCTATACCTTTATACCATATACCCCTTTTTAACTTCTGATGATTTTAATCACAGAAAACGATCAAAAGTAACCCTTCGCATTATATTGACTAAGGATTTGAACTACCTATTTAGTAATTTTCTTATAACAAATAAGAAGATTTTTTATTTATCAATTAAATCATTTGGGGAAATTTATCTTTTAATTTTAACTGCAAAAATTTCATCACCAACAAGTAAAACAATTAATACATAGAGGTTCACATGTCAGAATACATAGAAAAAATATTAAAGGAAGTAAAAACAAAAAATCCAAACGAGCCGGAATTTCATCAGGCGGTTCAGGAGGTTCTCGAATCACTTGAAGTCGTTCTTCAGCGTCATCCTGAATACAGGTCATTTAAAATTCTTGAAAGAATGATCGAGCCGGAAAGATTAATTATCTTCCGCGTCCCATGGATGGACGACCAGGGAGAAATTCAAATCAACCGCGGATACAGAATTGAAATGAATAGTGCAATAGGTCCTTACAAAGGCGGCTTGCGTTTTCACCCATCTGTTACTCTCGGCATACTAAAGTTTTTAGCATTCGAACAGGTATTTAAAAATTCGTTAACTACTCTTCCAATGGGTGGCGGTAAAGGCGGCTCTGATTTCAATCCTAAAGGAAAAAGCGATAACGAAATCATGCGTTTCTGCCAGAGCTTTATGACAGAACTTTTCCGTCACATCGGACCAAACACTGATGTCCCTGCCGGAGATATCGGCGTTGGAACAAGAGAGATTGGATTTTTATATGGACAATACAAAAGATTAAAAAATGAATTCACCGGTGTGCTTACAGGAAAAGGATTAAACTGGGGCGGTTCATTAGTACGTCCGGAAGCAACGGGATTCGGATGCGTCTACTTTGCTGAGGAAATGTTGAAAACAAGAAAAACTTCCTTCGATGGAAAAACTGTTGCTGTATCCGGTTTCGGAAACGTTTCGTGGGGTGCTGTTCAGAAAGTTAACGAGCTTGGAGGAAAAGTTGTTACACTCTCCGGCCCTGATGGATATATTTATGATCCTGATGGCGTGAAAGGAGAAAAAGTTGACTATATGCTTAAGCTGCGTTCAAGCAATAAGGATATTGTTGAAGATTATGCAAAAGAATTCAAAGTGAAATTCTTCCCCGGTAAAAAACCATGGGAAGTAAAAGTAGATGTTGCTCTTCCTTGCGCTACTCAAAATGAAATTTTTGAAGAAGATGCGAAAGAATTATTAAAGAACGGATGCTTCTGTGTTTGCGAGGGTGCAAATATGCCAACAACAATTGAAGCTTATAATATTTTCAGAGATGCAAAAATTCTTTATGCACCGGGTAAAGCATCAAATGCCGGTGGTGTTGCTACATCGGGACTTGAAATGTCACAGAACAGTATGCGTCTGCCATGGTCAAGAGAAGAAGTTGATAAACGTTTACACGAAATTATGGTTAGAATTCATGATACCTGCATAACAACCGCTGAAAGATTCGGCGCTCCAGGAAATTATGTTAATGGTGCAAACATTGCGGGCTTCCTTAAAGTTGCTGATGCAATGATTGACCAGGGATTAGTTTAGGCCTCACCCCAACCCCTCTCCAAAGGAGAGGGGCTTTTTTTATTCAATAGTCTAGCTACTAACCACTATAGAACCCTGCATTTCAGCCATCGTTTTTCTATATTAGTCAGCAAGAAAAACAAACCATAACACAACTCTCTTAAAAAATGGATAAAGAATTTTCAATAAAAGAAATCAAGCTGGAAAACATATTTCACGCCAGACTTAAAAAATTCCAAAAGCTGATGCGTTTCAAGATACAGGAGATCCTTCTTGTATCAAGCATTTACGATTATTATCTCTTTGAAGAAGATGGAAGGTTATATGAACTCATAAGAAGTGAATATCAAAACCTTAACCTGAGTCAGGCGCCTGAAATAACACACGTAACAACCAGTGAGGAAGCAATTGAGTTGCTGAAAGGCGATCACAATTTCGATTTGATTATTACAACTTTGCATATCGAGGATACGCACGTCATAAAATTTGCCAACCAAGTTAAAAGTTTGGGAATCGAACTGCCGATTATACTGCTTGCTTACGACAACAAAGAAAGAAAAGAGCTTACTACACATTATGATACTTCAGTGTTTGAGAGAATTTTTATCTGGAGCGGCGACTATCATCTTCTCATAGGAATTATAAAATATATCGAAGACAAGATGAACGTTGTAGAAGATACTCAGAACATCGGCGTTCAGGTTATTATTTTAGTAGAAGATAACGTTAAGTTTTACTCATCTTATCTGCCGCTGATTTACACTGAAGTATTCAACCAGTCGCAAAGATTAATTCTGGAAGGAATTAATATCACTCATAAATTTTTAAGAATGAGAGCAAGACCAAAGATCATTCTTTGCACAACCTATGAAGAAGCCTGGCGTTATTTTGAAATGTATGAAGAAAATGTCCTTGGAATTATTACCGATAATAACTTCAAGCATTATGGTGTTCGTGACCTTGAGGCCGGTTTGAAATTTGCAACAGCAGTCAAAGAAAGACATAAAGATATTCCAATCTTAATTCAAACGAGCGATAAGGATCTGGAATCAAAAGTAAAAAATATTGGTGCATCTTTTCTTTATAAAAATTCTCCAAGATTGCTGCACGATCTCCGTGAGTTTATGCTTGACCATTTTGGTTTTGGTGATTTCATTTTTGAGCTTGGAGATGGAACAGCAGTTGGTCGTGCTGCAAACTTAAGGGAGCTTGCCGATCAGATTTCAAAAATACCGGAAGAAAGTCTTCTTCATCATGCAGAAGGAAATCACTTTTCAAGATGGCTAAAAGCAAGAACTGAATTTTATCTTGCTCATCAACTCCGACCAAGGAAAGTAACCGATTTTGAATCACCCGAACACCTGAGACAAGATCTCATCAATTCTATCCACAGTTATCTTGAAGAAAGAGCTAAGGGAGTTATTTCCGATTTCAGGAAAGAAACTTTTGATCCTAAAAACAGTTTTGCAAGAATTGGTGGTGGTTCTCTCGGCGGTAAAGCACGTGGTCTTGGTTTTATTAATACGTTGATTGCAAACTACAATATCAAGTATCTATTTAAAGGTGTTGAGATTTCTGTTCCATCAGCTGTAGTAATTGGGACTGAGGTGTTCGATCATTTTATGAATGAAAACAATCTTGAGAGTTTTGCTTTTAATGAAACTGACGATGTTAAGACCACACAAAAGTTTATCGAAGCATTTCACTTTCCCAAAGAAATAAAACAGAAGCTGTATGACTTTTTGGAAATAATAAAAGAACCGCTTGCAGTAAGATCTTCAAGTTTGCTTGAGGATGCGCAGTTCCAGCCGTTTGCCGGAGTGTATCAGACTTATATGCTTCCTAACAGCAATCCTGATATTAATGTAAGACTGGATGAGTTGCTTCAAACAATTAAAGCAGTTTATGCTTCAACATATCATCAAAAAGCAAAAGACTACATGAAAGCAACCGCTTACCGTTTGGAAGAGGAGAAGATGGCTGTGATTGTGCAGAGACTTGTAGGCTCAGATCATAAAGGAAAGTTTTATCCTGATTTTGCCGGCGTTGGAAAGTCATTCAATTTCTACCCTGTTCCTCCTCAAAAATCTGATGATGGAATTGCACTCGTAGCTCTTGGTCTTGGAAAAACTGTGGTTGAAGGTGGAAACACAGTCAGGTTCTGCCCGCGTTTTCCAAAGCATCTTCTTCAGTTCTTCTCAACCAAAGAAACCCTTATGCATGCACAGCAGGATTTTTTTGCTCTCGATTTGAACGGCAAGCTTGATCATCATCCTGAATCAACAAAAGATCCTTTAGTTAAGAGATATGATCTGTTAGAATCAGAATCGGACGGAACTCTATACACTGTTGGTTCAACCTACTCATCTGAAGATGAAGCAGTTTATGATGGTATTTCCCGCAGTGGTGTCCGCGTTGTAACATTTGCACCGATTTTAAAACACAAAATGTTTCCGCTGCCTGAAATACTAAATATGCTTTTAGGTTTAGGAACATGGGGAATGGGTTCACCAGTAGAAATTGAATTTGCAGTTAACCTGAGTGTTCCGCCTGATAAGCCAAAAGAATTTGCAATGCTGCAAATGCGACCGCTTGTCATCAGCAGAGAACTTGATGAGTTAAAAGTTGATTTTACACCGGCGGAACTTATTTGCCAGAGCAGTCAGGTGCTTGGAAACGGTGCTACTGATGGTATTTATGATTTAGTGATGGTAGATAATGATAAATTTGAAAGAAATAATAGCAAGGCTGTAGCGATGGAGATTGCAAAGCTCAATTCAAAATTACTGAATGAAAAGAAACCCTATGTTCTAATCGGAATAGGAAGATGGGGCTCACTGGATCCCTGGCTTGGAATTCCGGTTACATGGGATCAAATATCCGGTGCTGCTGCAATTGTTGAATCCGGCTTTAAAGATTTTGAAGTTGAGCCTTCGCAGGGATCTCATTTCTTCCAGAATATTACTTCTTTCCGCGTTGGTTACTTTACAGTTGATGCTGCACACAAGATAGGATTTATAGACTGGGATTGGCTTTTAGCGCAGCCTGCAGTTCAAGAGTTGGAGTTTGCCAAGCATTTGCAATTTAAGAATCCGCTTTCTGTTAGAATTAATGGACATAAAAATATCGGAATAATTCTGAAGCCGGGTATTTAAGAAAATGAATGACTTTCTTGCAAAGGAAGAATTATCAAACATTGATCTGTTGTTTGGACAGTTGTGGGAAATTTCTGTTGATGGAATGCGGCTTATTGATGAGGATGGTAATATCCTGCTTGTGAACGATTCTTTCTGCAGGATATTTAAGATGGAAAAAGATCAGCTCATTGGAAAACCATTCTCAATAGTTTATGCTGAAACCGAACAGGAAGCAGCATTAAAATCTTACCAGAGAGATATTCGAAATGACGAGATCAAGACATTCTTTGAACGCGAAAATGCTCTCTGGGATGGAAAAAAAACATGGTTCGAATTTTCAAATTCGTTTTTAACCTTGCCTGATGAGCACAAAATTACACTCAGCATTATTAAGGATATTTCAGAAAGGAAAAAGTCGGAGATTGAGCTTCGTGAGAGTGAGTCCAGGTTCAAAATGCTTTTTAATAATGCTAACGATGCAGTATTTGTTACACAGCTCTCAAATGATAAATCATATGGAGATTTTATTGAAGTGAATGAAGTTGCCTGTACAAGATTAGGATATACTAAAGAAGAATTTCTTCAACTAAGTCCTTCTGCAATCGTATCCCAGAAAAGCATTAATGATTTTAATATGAATATGGAGAGACTTCTTAAAGAAGAGCATGTTATTTGTGATTTAGTTCACAGAGCAAAGGATAAAAAATTAATTCCTGTTGAGATAAGCTCTCATTTGTTTTTATATAATAACAAACGAACAGTTCTTTCAATCGCCCGAGACATTTCAGAACGTAAGCAAGCTGAAGAAAAACTTAAGCGTACCAGTAAACTTCTTAGAGAGCTTGCGACACATCTTCAATCAGTTCGGGAAGAAGAAAGAACTATGATCGCTCAGGAAATTCATGATGAGCTCGGGCAGGTTCTTACAGCACTTAAAATTCAAATATCTCTGCTCGCCAATAAATTGAATGATGATCAGAAGCCTTTGAAGCAAAAAATCAATTCGCTTTCAGATATGATAGATGCCTCTGTTGAATCTGTGCAAAAAATTTCATCAAAGTTACGTCCGGGTATTTTAGATGAACTTGGATTGATAGCTGCGATTGAATGGCAGGCCGAAGATTTTGAGAAGTTAACAAACATCAAATGCTCTTTGGTTCTGCCGAAGCAGGAAATTGAACTCGAAAAAAATAAATCAACGGCAATATTCAGAATATTTCAGGAAGCACTGACAAACATTGCCCGTCATTCGCAGGCAACCAAAGCAGCTATATCTTTGCTGAACCATCAATCCAATATTTATTTGGAAATTCAGGATAACGGAAAAGGAATTTCCCAAGACCAGATAAAAGATTACAAATCGCTTGGTCTCCACGGAATGGAAGAGAGAGCAATGGTTTTCGGAGGGCAGGTTTACATAGATGGAATAGCCGGAAAAGGAACAACAGTGAAAGTAGAAATCCCAATTGACTAAAAAAATGGCGGCAGACAAAATAAAAATACTTATTGCAGATGATCACGCAATTGTTCGGGAAGGTTTAAAGCAGATTGTCGCTGAAGAAAAAGATATTCTGGTTTCCGGTGAAGCGGGAAATGCTGCTGAATTAATGGAACTTCTGGAAAAAGAAAAATGGAGTCTGGTTGTTCTCGATATAAATATGCCGGGTAAAAGCGGTCTCGAAGCCCTAAAAGATATTAAACAACTCTATCCCAATTTGCCTGTTTTAATTTTAACTATGTTTAGTGAAGACCAGTATGGAATCCGTGCAATAAAAGCCGGCGCTTCCGGTTATTTGAAAAAAGTAAGTGCACCAACTGAGTTAGTAATTGCAATAAGAAAAATTGTTTCAGGCGGAAAATATATAAACCCATCTCTTGCAGAAAAGCTTGCTGAAAAGTTTGGCGGGATTGAAAAAGAACTTTTGCATGATAAATTATCGGACAGGGAATACCAGATTATGTGCAATATTGCTCTTGGAAAATCCGCTGAGGAAATAGCACAGGAATTATCAATAAGTATTAATACAGTTTACACCTACCGAAACAGAATACTAGAAAAGATGACTATGAAATCTAACGTTGAACTGACACAGTATGTTCTCAGTAATAAACTTGTTGAAATATAAAAGGTTGACACTTCAAAATTATTTTGTAACAATTTCTGTTACATAACTTTCACAGATTCTATTCTTTCCTATCACGCTCTGTTAGATTAGTTTCATTTCAAAGATTATTAGAAAATAATCCTGAAACTAATTTCTAACTTCAAATTATCCGGAGGAAAAATGTCAGAATATGTAAAAGATTTAATGGCTGAAGTTAAGGCCAAACATCCCGCACAACCAGAATTTCACCAGGCAGTTCAGGAAGTTGCTGAATCACTTTCTCTTGTCCTGGAAAGACATCCAGAATATCGCTCTGCAAAAATTCTCGAAAGAATTATTGAGCCTGAACGTATAATTATTTTCAGGGTACCATGGGTTGATGAACAGGGAGAAATCCACATCAACATCGGTTACAGAATAGAAATGAATTCTGCGATCGGTCCTTATAAAGGTGGTTTGAGATTTCATCCATCAGTTAATCTTGGAATACTGAAATTTTTAGCTTTCGAACAGGTATTCAAGAACAGCTTAACATCATTGCCAATGGGCGGTGGAAAAGGCGGATCCGATTTCGATCCAAAAGGAAAAAGTGATTTGAAGATCATGAGATTCTGTCAATCATTCATGAGTGAATTATTCCGTCATATTGGTCCTAACACTGATGTTCCTGCTGGCGATATTGGTGTTGGCGGAAGAGAGATTGGCTACTTATTCGGTCAATACAAAAAATTAAGAAATGAATTCACCGGTGTTCTCACTGGTAAAGGACTTAACTGGGGTGGTTCATTAATTCGTCCTGAAGCTACAGGTTACGGTGCAGTTTATTTTGCAGCGGAAATGCTTACAACAAGAAAACAGACACTTGAAGGAAAAATCTGTCTTGTATCAGGAAGCGGAAACGTTGCTCAGTATACTATTGAAAAGCTGCTTGAACTTGGTGCAAAACCTGTGACTATTTCTGATTCCAACGGGTATATTTATGATGAGGAAGGAATCAATAAAGAAAAACTGGCGTACATAATGGAATTGAAAAATGTAAGAAGAGGGCGAATAAAAGAATATACAGACAAGTATAAAAAGGCAGTGTTTGCTCCACTCGATATGAATATGGAATTCAATCCGCTCTGGAATCATAAAGCCCAATGCGCATTTCCAAGTGCAACTCAAAATGAAATTAACGCTAAAGATGCACAGAATCTTCTTAAGAATGGTGTGTACGTAGTTAGTGAAGGCGCTAATATGCCAACCACAATCGATGGTGTAAATATTTTCTTAGAGAATAAAATTCTTTATGGACCGGGAAAAGCAGCTAATGCTGGTGGTGTTTCTGTATCCGGGTTGGAAATGTCTCAGAACAGCCAAAGACTACCGTGGACACGAGAAGAAGTTGATGCAAGACTTCAACTTATTATGAAAAACATTCACCATACCTGTGTAGAGATGGCAGACAGGTTCGGAACGCCGGGCAATTATGTTAACGGTGCAAACATCGGAGGTTTCCTCAAAGTTGCAGATGCAATGATTGATCAGGGAGTTGTGTAAAGCCTCACCCCAACCCCTCTCCAAAGGAGAGGGGCTTTTTTGTTCATTTAATTTTTTGATGACTTAATTTTCTTATTACTGAATAGTTATCAATTCTTCAGGCGAAGCAGGTTCTAGCCTCTCGTAGAGTCCGGCAGACTCTATTGAGTCTAACGACCACTTGCTTCGCCTTTTTTGTTCTAATTATAAAAAGAATTTGACGGTTAAAAATTGTAAATTACATCAGGTTTGAATTCTTAATATTTTTTGAAATAAACATTTGATCAAAGACGAATGGATTACATAAAAGAATTTAAAAGTAATCCCGAAGCGGATTGGGTTGAGCATGGTTACGGAACGCGTTTCCAGGGTTTTCAGAACCTTATGCGCCTACGTGTTACCAACATTCTACTGGTCTCCAGCCTTTATGATCTTTACCTCTTTGAAGAAGACGGTCGTCTTTACGAACTTATCCGCAATGAATACCAGGGATTAAACCTCAGCCATTCACCCGAGCTAACCAGAGTTTCAAGCGGATATGATGCTATAAATAGAGTTAAAGAAGAAGGACGTTTTGATCTGATCATTTCGACAATGCACATCGAGGATATGACGGCTCTGAGTTTTGCCAAGCTTGTAAAACAATCCGGACTTGATATACCAATTGTTCTTCTTGCACACGATAACAGGGAATTAAAATCCCTTTTAATGAATCCCGAAAGTTCTGTATTCGATAAAGTATTTAACTGGACCGGTGACTTCAGAATAATAATCGGAATAATAAAATATCTCGAAGATAAACTTAACGTTGAACACGACAGCAAGATAGTCGGTGTGCAAAATGTAATTGTGATTGAAGATAGTGTAAGATATTATTCTGCTTTTCTCCCGATAATCTATACTGAAATGCTCAAGCAAAGCCAGCGGTTAATTTCAGAAGGAATAAATCTCACCCATAAATATTTAAGAATGAGAGCCAGGCCGAAAATTCTTCTCTGCACCACTTATGAAGAAGCATGGGATTATTTTGATAAGTATAAAGAACTTGTGCTCGGTGTTATTTCAGACATAGCATTCCCAAGAAACGGTGAACTTGATGATACAGCCGGAATTAAATTTGCGAAAGCTGTAAAAGAAGCGGTAAGTGATGTCCCGATACTTCTAACCTCTAACGATTCATCCAATGAGGCAGATGCAAAGAAAGCCGGTGCCTCATTCATTCTGAAAGATTCACCGATATTGATTACCAGGCTGCAGCATTTTATGAATAATAACTTTGGTTTTGGTGACTTCATTTTTAAGACTACTGATGGTATTGAAGTAGGAAGAGCAAATGATCTTAAAAGTATGGAGGAGCAATTAAAAATTGTTCCGATGGAGAGCATAAAATTCCACGCGGAAAAAAATCATTTTTCAAATTGGTTCAAAGCAAGAACCGAGTTCTGGCTGGCATACAGGCTAAGACCGAGAAAAATTTCGGACTATCCAACCGATGAAGCTCTAAGAAAAGACCTCGTACATTCTATTCATAATTATAGAATGTCTCGCCAGCGTGGCATAATAACTGACTTCAACAAAGAAACTTTCGATCCCGAAAGCAGCTTTGCACGTATTGGCGGCGGTTCACTTGGTGGAAAGGCGAGAGGTCTTGGTTTTGTAAATACTCTGATTAATGACTATCAGCTTCGCGATCAGTTTGATGACGTACTGATTTATGTTCCTCCCGCAGTTGTTCTGGGAACAAATATCTTTGATGATTTTCTTGATGTGAACAACCTGAGAAGTTTTGCCCTTCATTGCGATGATGATGAAGAAATAACCCGGAAATTTTTAGAAGCTTCAAAGTTTCCGGAGGATATTCTCGGTGAGCTTGCAGCATTTCTTGATATTATAAGAAGTCCGCTTGCGGTGAGATCATCAAGCCTTTTGGAAGATTCACAATACCATCCTTTCGCTGGTGTTTATCAGACTTACATGATTCCAAATGACAATGCTAATCCGTTGATTCGTCTTAATGATTTGCTGACTACAATTAAAAGAGTTTACGCATCAACTTTCTATCAGAATGCAAAAAATTATATAAAGGTTACATCTTACCGTTCAGAAGAAGAGAAGATGGCAGTTATCATTCAGAAGACAGTTGGCAACTATCACGAGAACCGGTTCTACCCTGACTTTTCTGGTGTGGCTAAGTCATACAATTTCTATCCGCTGCCTCCGCAAAAATCTACTGATGGAATTGTTTCTGCAGCGCTTGGTTTGGGCAAATGGGTTGTTGAAGGCGGAAATACAGTAAGGTTCTGTCCAAAGTATTCAACTGATATAATTCAATTTCATTCAGTGAAAGAGTCTCTTAACAGCAGCCAGATGGAATTTTTTGCTTTGCAGATTGATGAAAAAACTGATTTTGGAAATGTTACCTATGACAAACTAGTTAAAACATTTCCATTGAGCGTTGCTGAGAAAGATGGTCCATTGAGACTTGTCGGTTCAACATATATTCCTGAAAATGATGCTATCTATGATGGGCTTGGAAGAAATGGTATTCGTCTTGTTACATTTGGACCGGTTTTAAGAAATAAAATTTTTCCGCTTGCAAACGTTCTTGAATTATTGCTTGAAATGGGCAACTGGGGAATGGGAACTCCCGTTGAAATTGAATTTGCAGTTAACATTACCAAACCGGCAGGGAAAAAGAAAGAATTTGGGTTGCTTCAGATGAGACCTTTGGTTGTGAGCCACGAATTTGAAGAACTGAGACTTGATGACGTTAAAAAAGAAAATTTAATCTGTCAGAGCAGCCAGGTGCTTGGCAACGGAATTATTCAGGATGTTTATGATGCAGTTGTGGTTGATTATAATTTATTTGACCGTGCTAAAAGCAGAGAAGTTGCTGCAGAAATTTCATCAATGAACAATAAATTACTTTCGCAAGGAAAACCATACTTGCTTGTTGGAGTGGGAAGATGGGGTTCGTTAGATCCCTGGCTGGGAATACCTGTTACCTGGGAACAGATTGCCGGTGCAAGAGCAATCGTTGAAACATCTTTCAAGGATATGGCTGTTGAGCCTTCACAGGGTTCACACTTTTTTCAGAACATCACATCTTTTATGATTGGATATTTCACAATCAATTCTTCTGCAAGTAATGGATTTATTGATTGGGATTGGCTTTTAGCACAGGATGCTGTTGAGAGTAAAACTTTTACAAAGCATATCAGGTTTGAAAAACCAATTGTAATAAAAATGAATGGTCATGAAAATAAAGGTATTATCATAAAACCTATTTGATAAAGGAAAAATCGGAGTAAAAAATTGGCAGAAGAAAGTTTAACACAAAGAGAAAAAATTCCGGATGCCTGTCCGCACTGCGGCAACAAGTTATCGCCATGGCAGCAGGTACTTCTTGCAACCGACAGGGCACTTGTCTGCAAGAAATGCTGGTACAGAATAATTCTTGATGTAATTCCAACAACGAAAAAAACAGATTCAGAAAAAAAGAATAAAGGATCAAACTGATGGAATCCTACAATTCATTTAAAGTCGCACGGCAGCAGGTTTTAGAAGCAGCTAAAATTCTAAACCTTGATGAAGCAACAACAGAATTTTTAAGCACACCTCAGCAGGAAGTAAATGTTACTATACCTGTTAAAATGGATTCGGGTGAAACCAAAATATTTTATGCTTTCAGAATTCAATACAATCATGCACGGGGTCCGGCGAAAGGAGGAATTCGTTTTCATCCTGAAGAAACGGTTGACACAATACGGGCACTCGCTTGCTGGATGACATGGAAAACAGCAGTTGTGGATTTGCCGTTGGGAGGTAGCAAAGGTGGTGTGAGATGTAATCCTAAGATTTTATCGGAAATGGAACTTGAAAGACTATCCAGAGCATACATTCGTGCAATCTCTCCGATGCTTGGAGTTGATATTGATGTTCCTGCTACAGATGTTTATACAAATCCTCAAACGATGGCATGGATGATGGATGAGTATGAAACGATTACAAAGAGACACAGCCCCGGAGTATTTACAGATAAACCGCTTCAGGTTGGCGGAACAGAAGGAAGAAGAGATGCTACTGCAAGAGGCGGGATTATTACAGTTCGTGAAGCCTGCAAAGCTTATGGATTCGATCCGAATAAAGAATTTGCAATTCAGGGTTTTGGTGATGCCGGACAAAGAGCAGCACTCTTACACAAAGAGATGCTTGGCGGAGGAAAGCTGATTGCAGTGAGCGACTCGCGTGGTGCAATTATCAATAAAAGCGGATTAGATCCTGAAGAGCTTGTTCATCACAAACTTCAAACCGGGACGGTAATGAATTTTCCCGGAAGTAAGGAAATTCCTCACGAACAACTGCTTGAGCTTGATGTTGAAATACTATATCCCGCCGCACTTGAAAATGCAATAAATATTAAAAATGCTAAGAACATAAAAGCGCGGGTTGTGTGTGAGCTGGCTAACGGTCCAACAACTCCTGATGCCGATTTAATTTTATTTAAAAATAATGTTCATGTCATTCCTGATATTCTTGCCAGTGCCGGAGGAGTAACAGTTTCATACTTCGAAATGGTTCAGGATAAATCTTTATTCTTCTGGGAAGAGGATGAAGTTCACAAACAGCTCGATAAAAAATTAACTCTTGCTTACAAACGAGTTCAGGAAGCATTAAAGGAAAAGAAAGTGCACCCGCGTTTAGCTGCTATGCTGGTTGGTGTTGCGCGTGTTGCTCAAGCCTGTCAACTTAGAGGATGGGTGTAGAGGGATTTCGGATTTTCGATTTGTGATTTTCTGTCAGGACTTCGTCCTGCCGGGACGAGCGGATTTTTAACTTCTTAAATCATCATTCGTTAATCTTTATTCCATATTCATTATAGCCTATCGGAACATTTCTCTCCCGGCAAAGTAAAAGGATTAGATTTTCACTAAACCGGAGGTTACAATGCCGTCTCTAAAAAATCCAAAAGCTGATTTACGAAAGCTATATTATCGCACTTTCGAAGTAAGCCTGATTGTATCGCTTGCAGTAATTGTAGCAGCATTCAAATTCTCACCACAAGCTACCGAATCAGAATTATTGAACGAAGGTACACAGGAAATTATCAAGATTGAGGATATTATTAACACAGTTCAAAAGCCTGACGTTCCACCTCTGCCGAAAGCACCGCAACTAATTGAAGCCACAGTTGATAATCCTGTTGATGACTTTACACCTCAACCAATTGACGACTATAAACCAGTTGATCTTCCACCAAATCTCCCTCCAAAACCAAAAGTTGATTTTTCAGATGAAGAATTTATTCCTGTGCCGGAAGAATTACCTTCACCTGTTGGTGGACTTAAAGTCCTTCAGGAAAAAGTTCACTACACTGAAATAGCCAGAAGAGCTGGAGTTGAAGGAACAGTTTTTATTGAAGCAAGAATTGATAAAAATGGAAATGTAGTTGATGCATTTGTTAAAAAGGGACTCGGCGCAGGTCTTGATGCAGAAGCATTAAATGCGGTTTTATCAACTAAATTTATTCCTGGCAAACAGCGAGGTAAACCTGTAAATGTTAAGATGACTATTCCTGTTAAGTTTGTTCTGAAGTAATAGTTAAAAAGTTGCTATGCAAATTTAATCATTGTCATTCCGGCCCTGTCTGCTCTGCAGGCAGGTTGTCCGGAATCAAAATACAAACATTACTTAAAGATTCTGGACTTTCCGCTTTCGGCGGATCGCTCGCCAGAGTCTGCCCATCGGTCTCGTCAGACCGACGAGGTCTGAGGGATTAGACTTTGTCGAAGTCTGACGACCAGAATGACATCCCGCATAAATTCCATAATCACTATATAATGGAATTTGCAACAACGCTGTTAAAAGTTTGCTGATTGATTATTATCTTTAAATAAGAATAATAGAATTTATCAATCAGCTTTAAACCAATCACTTAATAAACGCTTTTACAGCGTTTAATTTGATAAAGCTGTCAAACAGGATGTTGCGAAAATCTTGCCGCATTTTCAAAATATCTGAGCACATCTCCGAAGAAACTATGTTGTCTCCGGTCACTGATTTGATTTTTCATCTTGTCTCCGTTGGCTGATTGTTGACGGAAGTAGTATTTTTGTTTAAGCATTTTCAAAATAACCAATTGTTTTTTACAGGCGAGAGTCATTTCTTAGATAATAGATATTTATGCAGGAATTAATAGTCATACAGGATATAGTTGTAATATTATTGGTATCCCTGCCGATTATTTTTCTCTTTAAAAAAATAAACCTGCCAAGCATTGTAGGTTTTCTTTTAGCCGGAATGATAATTGGTCCGTACGGCTTCAAATTAATAATTGACAGTGATTCGATAAATGCTCTTGCACAGATGGGTGTGATAACCCTCTTGTTCACCATAGGTCTGGAAATTTCTTTCAAAGAGCTTGCACGTATGAAAAAATTTGTATTCGTTGCCGGTTCGCTCCAGGTAGTGCTTACCATAATTTTTTCAGCTCTCATTGCTTCGTTATTTGGCTTCAGCTTAACTCTTTCGATTTTTATAGGAATGCTTATCAGTGTTTCGAGTACGTCTATGATTCTCACCTTGCTAACACAATCGAATGAGCTTGATTCACCGCATGGTCAGATTGCACTGAGTGTTTCTATATTTCAGGATTTGGCTGTTGTTGCCATGGTGCTTTCTCTTCCGTTGCTAAGCGGGCAGGATGATATTCCTGTCAGCTCAATTTTTCTTCAATTACTTTTTGCATTTGGTGCAGTTGGAGTTGTATTTATTGCTGCAAGGTTTTTGATTCCATATGTAATGCTTCATCTTGCAAAGACAAGGATGAGAGAAGCATTCACAATCGGGACTGTTTTAATTTTGCTCGGCACGGCATATCTTACCTTTTCAGTCGGGTTATCGTTCGCTTTAGGGGCATTTATTGCCGGATTAATTTTATCGGAGTCCGAATACAGCACCCAGATAGTATCGGAAATTCTGCCATTGAAAGATGTGTTTATAAGTCTGTTTTTCGTTTCGATTGGGCTACTTTTAAATTTGCAGCTCGTACTTGCCTACCCGTTGACAATAATAATCATAAGTATTGGGATAATAATCATTAAAGCAATAATCGTAATTTTTATTGTTCTGCTGATTAAATATCCGCTGCGGGTTGCAGTTATGTCAGCATTAATGCTGGCACAGATTGGCGAGTTTGCCTTTGTTCTGGCACAGTCAGGAAACAGTGCAGGAATAATAAATGAAGAGTATTACAATGCATTCTTAGCATCATCAATTTTTACGATGATAATGATTCCTATTCTGTTCAAACTTGCACCCGTTCTTGGATTCAAATCTTCCATGTTCGAACCATCAAGAAAAAAATCTGAGATTGACAAGCAAGCATTAACCGGTCATGTAATAATAGCAGGCTATGGACTGAACGGAAGAAATCTTGCTCGTGTATTAAAAGAAACGGGAATTAAATATGTTGTTGTTGAAATGAATCCGGACACAGTAATTGAAGAGAAGAAAAAAGGCGGGAAAATTATTTTCGGTGATATCAGCAAAGCCGAAATTCTTGAAGAAGTAAATATTTCAAAAGCTAATGTGCTTGTATTCGCAATTTCTGATCCTGGAACAACCAGACGTTCGCTTCTTATTGCAAAGCAAATGAATCCGAATATTTACACAGTTGTACGAACTCGATATGTAAGTGAAATAGATGAGCTAATAAAACTTGGTGCCGATGCAATTATTCCTGAAGAGTTCGAAACATCAATCCAGATTTTCAGAAAAGTGCTTGAGAAATATCATATTCCGCTGAATGTCATAATGCAGCAGGTAAATCTGCTTCGCGGTGAGTCGTATAAATATCTTCGATCGGAAGATAAAACAGATGTGACATTTACTCATATTGATGAAATACTTTCTGCGAGATTGACTGATACTTTTTATATAAATGAGGATAATAAATTTCTTGGTAAAACAATCGGTGACCTGAATTTAAGAAATCTTACAGATGCAACTATCATAGCCATTGTAAGGAAAGGAACAACTATCACAACCCCATCCGCAAAAGATATACTGCAGACTGGGGATACACTGGTAATAACCGGCACACACAAAGCTGTAGATATCGCTTTCGATTTGCTTTCAGAAAAGTCCGTCTAAGATGGGTTTTCTATTATCATAAGCAAGAACTTTTCTAAACTTCTCTCAAAAAATCAGATTATTCTCAATACTGGTGAATCTTATTCTGCTTTAAGTCACCAAATAGCTGTAAATCAAACTATTTATTTTGCATATAAATTGTATATAATAACAGGTTACAGGCTTTCTATAAATGAGGCCTGAACGGTTATTTATTAAAAATAAACTTAACTTTGATCTATAAATTAATTTTAATGGGGTCAATAATGACAAAATATTTTTTACTTGTTACTCTTTTCCTTTCCACTGCTCTCAATTTGTATTCGCAGAATTATAAAGAAGTCAAAATATATCTGAACGATGTTACCGATATAAACACGCTCTTCAGTGCAGGAATGGAATTCGATCATCTCACTTACACAAAGGATAATGCTATACAAACTTTCATAAGTGATAACGATTTTACCATACTTCAATCAACCGGATTTACTTATGAAATACTGATTGACGATTGGTATAATCATTATGAAAATCTTCCCAAGCTAACGGAATTTGAGAAGCAGCAATTTATTCAGCAAAGCAAAACAGATTTTAATGTTGGCGGTTTTGGCTATGGTTCAATGGGCGGATTTTACACATTGGCAGAAATTAACGCAAAGCTTGACACAATGTATATGCTTTATCCAAATCTTATAACTCAAAAGTTTTCTGTCGGTTTATCAATTGAGAACAGACCTATTTACGCAGTAAAAATTTCAGATAATCCTAATGTTAATGAAAGCGAACCTCAGGTTCATATGAATTCACTAATACATGCGAGAGAGCCGCAGGCAATGATGACGATAATGTATTATATGTATTACCTACTTGAAAATTACGGCACCGATCCCGAAGTTACTTATCTGATTAATAATAGAGAAATATATTTCATCCCTTGCATAAATCCTGATGGATATGAATATAACAGATCGACATATCCCTCCGGTGGTGGAATGTGGAGAAAGAACCGAAGGAATAATGGTAGCAGTTACGGTGTGGATTTAAACAGAAACTTCGGATATATGTGGGGATATGATAACATTGGTTCAAGTGGAACACCAAGTTCTGATACTTACAGAGGACCATCTGCATTCTCTGAACCCGAAACTCAATCAATAAGAAATTTTACGAACACGAAAAATTTCAAAACTGCACTTAACTATCACACTTATGGTAACTACTTACTTTATCCATGGGGATACATAAATACGCCAACAGTTGATAATTCTATATTTGTTGAGTTCTCCAGTGATATGGTTGCAGATAATGGTTACGAGAACGGTCAGCCGCCGCAAATACTTTATACAGTCAATGGTTCTACAGACGACTGGATGTACGGTGAGCAGACAACCAAGCCAAAGATTTTAGCAATGACACCGGAAGTTGGAAGTACTGGTTTCTGGCCAACACAAGCGGAAATTTTCCCGCTGGCAATCGAAAATCTTATGCCGAATTTGTACTATACCTGGGTTGCTGGTGCATTTGTTAAAATGATAAATCCTAGTTTCTCTCAGCAATATTTTAATCCGGGTGATTTTGTAGAAACTTCTATTCCTCAATTAAGAAACAAAGGACTTTCAGATGCGAACAATGTAGCTCTTTCACTT
>DATIJX010000174.1:0-87098 GCA_035478175.1 Ignavibacteriaceae bacterium | reverse complement strand
ACCATCAAAATGTGCAGGCAGAGTTATAAATGGTTTTTTCATTTTTTCCTCTCAAATTTTTTAATCAAAAATAGCAAATAAATTATTCACGCAAAGTAGTAAATCCCTGCAATACAGAAGGTTAAAATCAGATGGTGGTTTTATAAGCACAATCAGGCTCTTTACTTTGAAAGCAGTATGAAAACCAGTAACCAGAGCCAGATGGATTTTTTCATTGAGGAAAGTTTTGAGAATTATTTTGAAAATTTTCTGAGTGAAAGATAAAATTAAAATCTAACACTAAAACCAAGCGTGGGAATAATTGGAAGCATAGTTGTGGTTTCCCTGCCAAGAGTGAGATTGTCTTCAACATAATAATCATAACCAATTACATTCGATCGGTTGTAGAGATTAATGACATCGAGATAAATTGTCCAGTCGAGATCCCACCAATCAGCAAAAGCATTTATACGGAAATCAAGCCGATGGTAAATTGGTTTTCGTGAATTTAGTTTTCTATCATCAAAATCAACATCAAAAATCACTGGATTCTCCCCGCCGTTGTTGAGATTTCTTGTAGCGATTACCGGTGTTTCAGGTGTTCCATCAAGGTCCTGATCAGCAAGAATTATTCTTGGCTTAACTCCAGCAGGCTGACTTAACGGGAAACCTGAACCATACTGCCATCTGACTCCAAACTCAAGCCAGGAGTTTAGTTGATAGTTCAAAACAACATTAACTGTATGTCGCTGATCAAAATTGAAAGGATATTTTATTCCATCTTCATACCTGTTTGCATAAGCAAGTGCGTAAGAAACCCAGCCGGAAAATCTGCTTTCATAAAAAGTGTTTCGCTTGGAGAGGAAAAATTCAAATCCGTATGCTTCACCAAAAGAACCGTTAATCGGAATCTGAGTTAAAGAATCACCGCTGAACGTTGCAGGCAATGTCCAGCCGGATGAATATCTTGCATCTTTACCGGGGATCGGTTCAGTATAAAATCTTCCGCCCTGTAATTTTTGAGGTCTGTATAAATTATCAAAATCTTTATAGTAACCTTCAACTCTTGCACTCCATTCACCCGATAACCATCTTTCAATTCCCAAAACATAGTGAGTTGCTTTTTCTGCAACAAGACTTTCAGTGTATTTGTCTGATAAATCATAAAGAATTCCCTGGTCTCGCTGCTTTTCATAACCGGGCGATTGATAATACAATCCCCAGACTGCACGCAACGTGGTAAGTTCATCAAACGCATAAGATAAAGAAAGACGCGGAGCGAGGTAAGCTTTATCAAGAATGTTATAATAATCCATTCTCAGGCTCGGCTGAAAGGTAAATTGTTCTGTTACTAGAAAGTTATCTTGAAGATAAGCACGGTAACGATTAAAATTCTGAACATCTTTGATATCGTCCAGAGCAGATCTGAACTGAGGATTTGAATTCAGTACTGCCTGTAATTGTTCATCAAGATCAAATGTAAAATCAATTGTTGTCTGCATAAAATCAACACCAGCACCCGCTTCGATAATATGATCTTTAAGAATATAGGTGAACTTATCATCAATAGAGTATTTCTCGTAAATAAAATCGCCGCCAAAAGAAAATCGGAGTAGGTACGGTGCCAAAGTATCAGGGATAGTATTTTCAAAATTACCGCGGTTAAGTGAAGGATCAAGTATTTGTGAATCAAAATCTGTTGTGCCGTTGTTTCTATAAAATGATAAAACAACTTTGTTTAGTGTATTCTGATTGGGTGCAAAATGCCAGGCAGCAGATAACAAATCATTATTTGTAACGTTGAATACTCCAACACTGTCTGGTGTTTCTCTCTCTTCACCGCTGACAACATTTACTGCATCTCTTGATAGAATTCCGTTGAATAAAAACTTATGCCCGTTGTACGGACCAATCACAATCTTACCCTGAATATCATAAAAATTCGGGAAGCTTGTATTATCATCAACGAGTCCTGCGTTTTTAACAAATGGTTCAATGATCAAATCATAATAAGTTCTTCGTGTATTGAAAAGCCAGCTTCCTCTGAGGTTAAAAGGATTCTTCCCTTCCAAAACAATATTCGCATCAACTATCGAGATGTTTACATTGCCGGCAAGTGATTTGGTTGTTGTTCCTTCTTTGTTTGTTACATCCAATACTGCAGAAAGCCTGTCGCCGTATTTTGCCGGAAAGCCACCTGAGATCAGATTAACATTATCAACTGCATCCGGATTGAACATACTCACAACACCATAAAGCCTGTATGGATTGAAGACTTCCACATCATCAAGAATAATTAAATTCTGATCCGGTCCGCTTCCTCTTACTATCAACTGAGATGAAAAATCGTTCGGCGCAAGTACACCAGGAAGTGATTGAAGAGTTCTGAAAACATCTTCGGCTGCACCGGGTAAAGTTTTTGCGTCTCTGGGATTTAGATCGATAAGACTTGTTCTTGTATCTCTCTGCTCTTGAACCTGAAAATCTGTTACTTCAACACTTTGCAGCTCTATAGCTTTTATTTGCAGTTCAACATTCAGTTCGGTAATCTTATTTGCTTTGATCTCAACATCAAATGTTTTCGAATCAAAACCAATCGCACTAAATTTAACTTCATAATTTCCAGCAGGAATTCCCTGAATTTCATAAGTCCCATTAAGCTTACTTGCAGTTCCAAAATTTGTATTGAGAATGATGATATTTACAGATGGTATTGTAGAGGAACCATCCGTAACTTTTCCCTTAAGTTTTCCAGTCTGTGCGTAGGAAAAACTGGTAAGAAGAATTAGTGATATGTAAATGAGTGTTTTCAACGTCTGATAATTAATGAATGTATTGTTAATTATCTATAACAAAAAAGAGTGCAAAATGATTCCTGATGAAAAAAATAGAACTCTCTCTAATCTCTCTGTTTTGAAGAGAGAGAGACTTATTGACAGTAAAACGAGCTATTATTAAATTCTCACGAAAATTAATATGATAACACAATTTACAATAAGTACTTCTCTTTGCAACCTGCCCACCGAACAAGTTCTTTGGCAGGCGGGGAAAAGGTCGTTGACTCTCGCCTTCGGCGAGGTTCATCAAAGACGAGCGTTAGAGTATCGTTAGAACTCCATTCCAATGGAACGAGCTAATGGACGCTGACGAGGCTGGGATAAGTTCAAAGTCTTTTAAAAAATTTCTCTCAGTCGAGGTAAAGTGAGAAAAGTCCGGAGTAAAACCCAATGTAAATTTCCTGGAAGTTCGTGCCTGAAGAATGAAATGTAAAATTGCTTCTGAAACGAACATACATAGTAAAGGTATCTTTTATTGTAAATAATCCAATTGAAAACTCGGGACTTATGCCCAGATTTGTATTGAAATTTGTGTACAAAGATATTCCCGGTGAAATATACTCCATACCAGGTATCTCATAAATTCTTTTATAACCTGCACGCAGATAGCCTGGATCTTCTGCATTAAAGATGTAACTGTATTCAAAAGATAAATATCCTGCCGGGTAGTTAAGACTTTTTGAACGAAATGATATTACAGGGATTTCCTTCGTTAAGCTGAAGTAACTTTGCTGCGACTCTGCAGCATAGCTTGGATATGGAATAAGAAATATTGATGATCCAAATAAACATAATGTGATCCAATCGGAACCCTCCTTTATTTTTGGTTCGAAAGGAAGATCGAAATCATAAACTTCACTTTTGTTGATTATACCTGAGTCATTTTCAGTAATGATTACAAAATTTACTCTGTCTTCCTTGAACGAGAGGTTGCTTAGAGCAATATCAGTTTTGTGAAGATCAGTCGGTTCGTATGCAACACCAAATTCATATTTATCATCTCCGCCTGAGGCGGATACGTCTCCGGCGTACAGAATGACCTTGGATTTACAGACATCACTTGTATAAAAAGATAACTTAAATAAATATGGAATTTCCCTCGTGCAGTATGCGTCGATCAGATAAACTTCGATGGAATCGGTTTGGCTGAAAAGTTTTTCAGATGAAAGAAGAACAAGTAACACTAGTATTGTATTTTTCAAATTCAGCATTAATCCTAAACGAATTTATTTCTTTTTCAAATTTATAGAAATTACACTTCTTTTTAGTGCTAATTAGTAATACTTGATTAATTTTAACTTGTGCAAATTAAAAATTAGATTATTCCAGATTTTCAGTATCAAATCAGTTAATTGATGAACAAATCAAATATAACTACAGTATTAAGAAAAATCAGATTGATGCATCTTGCTGACCGTCTCAACTTCCATTATCAAAAATTCAGAAACCGGGCAAGAAATAAAATGTTCAAAGAAAAAAATCCTGATGTGATTCTTCCGCCAGATTATATGATCTACGAATCCTTCCAGATGAATTATGAAAATTATTATAACGATAGTGTAAGCACAGCAGAGTGGTTAATAAGTTATTTTGAAAAGTATATTGAACTGAAGAACATAAAAATTCTTGAGTGGGGCTGTGGGCCAGCAAGAATAATTCGACATCTTCCAGACTTGCTGGATAAAAGCTGTGAAATTTTTGGCTCAGATTATAATTCCAGTACAATTGATTGGTGTAAAAAAAATATTCCAGACATTCACTTTTCAAAAAATAATCTTCAGCCACCGATGGAATATCAAAGCAATTTTTTTGACATAATATATGCAACTTCTGTCTTCACTCACCTATCAGAAGAAATGCACTACGCCTGGTTTGATGAACTGAAAAGATTGTGCAAACCAAACGGAATAATTTTCCTCACAACCCACGGGGATAATTGTAAACCAAAATTAACTGCAGATGAACTTAAATTGTATGAGACTGGAAAAATAGTGGTCAGAGGAAATGTAAAGGAAGGACACAGAACATTCGCTGCATATCAGCCGCCTGCATTTATGCGAAAACTTTTTTCAGATATCGAAATACTTGAACACGTTTACCGTGAACCTGAAGGAAGTTACATTCCTCAGGATGTATGGATTGTGAGAAAGAAATAAGTTCAGAAATTTATTTCAGCGCTTGCTCAACATCTTTTATAAGGTCTACTTTAGTGGCTTTTCCGCAGTAATTTTGCGAAAATAGTTTGTTGTTATTATTATTACGGGAAATAATTAGTTGTATTCAATTTTCATTACAATCTTCATGTTTATGAAAAAAATTGCCATAGTTATATTATTCACTTCTCTGGTATTATTAAGTAACAGCCAAGATCTTCTTCCAGAAAAAACCATTGTCGCAGCCTTTGACGCCATTGCACGGTTGGATATTGATAGACTCAAGAGTCACTGCACAGACGATATCATAATAATTGAAAATGGACCAATTTGGAATATGGATTCACTTATACAAAGACTCTTACCTCGAAAATCAGACACGAGCTTTAAAAGAATTAACAAGATTGATTTTCTACAAACGGAAATAGAAGGTAATACCGCCTGGACGTACTATATAAACCAGACTGCTGGAATTTCAAATAACAAACCATTCGAGGTGAAATGGATTGAAAGCGCAGTTCTAATCAACCAGAACGGAAATTGGAAAATAAAGTTACTTCATTCAACCGTCCTTGAACGAAAATGAAAACCGCATACAACATAGTATTTCCAAATGCTTGCATTCCGCTGGCTTTCTGCGGGACGTAGACCTTACCCAAGTGCATTTTCAACATCCCTGATTAAATCTTCAACATCTTCAATCCCGACAGAAAAACGCAATAGGCTTTCTGTTAATCCCATTTTGTCTCTTTCCTCTTTAGGAACCAAAAATTAAAACCAGTAACCAACTCAAGCTCGAATTTCCAGAGAATTTGCACTGTTGCCTAGAGTGGTTATGAAAAAGATTGCAGCATTCCAAAATCACACATAGATGAGATTGCAGGAAATCAGAGAGTAAGTATCTAAAAGAATCGTGATCAAAGAGGCAATTTTATATCATTAATAATTGTAGAATCAATAACTTATATTCAATCATAAAAAATAAAATGAAATAATGATAACACATCTAAACTTACGATTATAAAAAATGAGTTATAAGATTACAAACCGTTTAAGTAACAGCGCCGGTGATTTTATTGTAAATAAAATACCTTTTAAAGTTCAATACTATTTATATTTTTGGCTGCTTATTTGTTTGTTGGTAGTATTACAGGATTATGTTTTCGCAATCTTAGAACAAACCCCTTTTTATTGGTCAGAAGTTTTATTGTTTAAGATATATTGGATCTTGTTTATTCCCTTCTCGCTCTCTGTTTATTATTTTAACATAAGGACAGCTATAACTAAACAAAATTTACTTCGATCAATTCCAAAACATATTCTTTTTTCTGTTTCCCTTACTTTTATTCAGTTCTTTATTTTTGCTTTTCTGGTCTCTGGATTGAGTCATACTTTTTCTAAATACCCATTCGATTTTCTTCCGGTTTTCATAAATTCTTTAGCCAGGGATTTTTATATCAGTATTTTGGTCTACGGGTTTTTAATATTAATACAACAAAATTTTTTAATTATGAAAAAAGATGCTGCAAATAATGAGAAAAATCTGGCATCATCATTAACATATGATCAGTTTATAAACGTTCGAAAGAGTAGAGAGATTATTCCAATTGATATAAATACAATAAATTGGATCGGAAAAGAAGGGACGTATGTAGCAATTCATAGCAATGGTAAGAAGTATCTTCATAATCTTAGCTTAAGTAAAATTCAGCATTTGCTTGATCCTGGTTTATTTGTAAGAATTCATCGTTCAACGATAATTAACATAAAAGTAGTAGATAAATTAAAATCCAGATCGAATGGCGATTATGATGTATTGCTTAAAAATGGGGAGGAGCTTCGTCTAAGTAGAAACTTTCGCAAAAATTTAAATAACCTACTTTAATTATTACTCACCTTAGGCTAATAATTACTCCACTTATAATATTTTCAAAAATTCTTTTTAAACTGAATCGTATATTTGATTTGCAGAATAATATATCTTTTTAGAGGAAAAAATGAAAATAATAATAGCAGTGCATATTTTGTGTTTACTTTTTATAACAAGTTGTACAGCTCAAGAACATAATCCTTTACCGGAAAATTCAAAAGATAAAGTTATTGGTGGACCATTTGAGAACGGTGAGTTTATATATATCGGAATGCCCGATAAAATCTATTCTGTTGATACGAGTGCAGGTTGGTCACAAAAGGGCCAAAAACTTTTAATCACAGGCACAACCTTTAAACTTGACGGTAAAACACCTGCACCAAATGTAATCCTCTATTACTATCATACTGACATTAATGGCTACTATGCAAATAAAGAAGGATTAGATCAGCGAGTAGTCAGACACGGATATATCCGTGGTTGGGTAAAATCAGACGAAAATGGCAAGTATGCCATCTACACTGTACGACCTGCATCTTACCCAAATGCAGATATACCAGCACATATTCATCTTTCAATAAAAGAGCCCAACATCGCCAAGGAATATTATATTGATGAATTTGTCTTTGATGATGATCCTCTGCTGACCAGAACAAGAAGGAAAACACTTGAAAATCGAGGTGGTAGTGGAATATTAAGGGTTTTAATTTCAGGTGATTTACAAATTGTTGAGCATAATATCATTCTTGGATTAAATATTCCTAACTATCCCGAAGCTATTGAATCTGAAAATTTATCCGGATTAAGTATTGGGGAAGACCAACCGTCATTTATTCCATTCCACGCTTGGGGTACTGATAAGGGAACAAGAGCATGTCCTGTATGTAAATATGGTCGCTTTCACGGCATTATTTATTTTGTTGGGAATAATCCAAATTGGAACGAAATAAAGAAGTGGTTAATATTTTTAGAACAAGAAAGCATTAAGCGTGCAAACCTGTTGAAAGTATATTTTGTTTATGGTAATGAAGAAAATTATAGCAAGCAAGACCGACAAAATAAATTAGAAAGCATCGGGCAAGAACTAAATCTTAAACAAGTTGCTTTGACATTTGTACCTTCTTTTTCGGATAAAGAAAGTGAAGTTAATCTGTGCAAAATTAATCCTGATGTAATGAATACATTTATAATATTCAGGCAGCGGTCTATTGTTGGTAAATACATTTCACTAAAACCCTCACAAAATAATTTTAATTTAATTATAACTACTCTTGATAAAACGAAGAGCGAGTATTTTAATTTATCTGAACCAAAACACGATTAATTATGAAAACAGTAATAACACTTCAATTAGTGATAAGCTTATTCACAGTTCTATTTCTATCTTGCATAAATGTATCAGAACCGTCCGCACCACCTACTACCCAATCTGGCGAAGTAACTTCTATACAAGATATGTCAACAAGCCGTGCGTCTCATACAGCTACAATTTTACTTGATGGTAAAGTTTTAATTGCCGGTGGTTTTAATGCGAGTGGAATCGCCCTAGCTAGTACGGAGCTCTACGATCCTGTATCGCATTCATTTACCCCAATTGGTTCGATGAACGTTCCAAGATTGTCACACACAGCTACTCTTCTTTCAAATGGAAAAGTACTCATAACTGGCGGCTATAATGGTACCTATCTTTCCACGGCAGAAATGTATGATCCATCAACTGGTACATTTAATATTATTGGTCAAATGACGATGCCACGGTCTGACCACGTTGCTGTGTTACTAAATAATAACAAAGTTCTTATTGTGGGTGGTGTAAGCACAGGCTGGACTTTTTTGGCAACTGCAGAACTATTTGACCTTAATAATAACACCTTTACAACAACTGGTAATATGACTACAGCACGTGAATCTCACACAATTACACTACTCAATAACGGAAAGGTACTTATCACCGGTGGTCATAAAGACCGGCGCTCTGCTATTACTATTTACTCAAGTTCAGAATTGTATGAACCTATCACAGGCACTTTCTCTGCTACAGGTAATATGACTATCAGGCGTCATAAACACGATGCCACACTTCTATCAGATGGAAAGGTTCTTATTTCTGGTGGCTCAGATGAACGTGACGACCAAGGAACATATAACAGCACTGAGATTTACAATATTGAGACTGGCATATTTACCACTGCTGCTAATATGAATGCAGCAAGGTATAAATTCAATGGCACATCCGTATTGCTAAATAATGGTCAAGTACTTTTTATGGGTGGATCAGGGGTTACTGAACTTTATAATCCAGGTACAAACACTTTTAACACAGTTACAAACGGTTTGGGTGTAACCCGTTTATTTGCAACAACCACACTCTTGAAAAGCGGGGAAGTTCTTTTATCAGGCGGATATGGTACTAATATAGGTGCAAGTTCAAAAGCGTGGATTTACTCACCATAAAAGACTAAAGTGTAATCTAAATAAGTCACATATCTTATTTACTTGATCACTATAGCAAAGCTTGCTCAACGTCTTTAATCAAATCCTCCACATCTTCAATTCCTACTGAGAAACGAACAAGAGCATCGGTAAATCCGTATTTCTCTCTTTCTTCTTTAGGAACTGAGGCGTGTGTCATTGATGCAGGATGACAGATTAAACTTTCAACACCACCAAGACTTTCTGCTAGTGTAAATATCTTCACATTGTTCAAAACTTTTTTTGCTTTTTCAATTGAACCGAAATCTGCTGATACCATTCCACCAAATCCGCGCATCTGTTTTTTAGCAAGCTCGTGTTGAGGATGATCTTTCAATCCCGGATAAATTACTTTCTTTGCTAGTCCTGATTTGGAAAGAAAATCTGCGAAAGCTTTTGCATTCTCCTCGTGCTGTTTCATCCGAACTGCAAGAGTTTTAGTTGAACGAAGAACTAACCAGCAGTCAAAAGGAGATGGAACTCCACCTGCAGCATTTTGAATATATCTCAGCCGTTCGTGATGTTTTTCATCGCTCGTTACAAGGATTCCACCTACCATATCGCTGTGACCATTAAGATATTTTGTTGTGGAATGAAGAACGATATCAATCCCCCACTCCAGTGGATTCTGGAAATATGGACTCATAAAAGTATTGTCGCAAACTGTTATTAGGTTGTTCTTCTTTGCAATTTCAGCAACAGCTTTTAGATCAGTGAGAATTAACATTGGATTTGTCGGAGTTTCAACGAAGATCATCTTTGTGTTTTTTCTAATTGCATTCTCGATGTTTGATACATTGCTTGTATCAACCCAGGAATATTCTAGACCATAATTTGTCATATTGAGTTCATAAAGCCTGTAAGTCCCTCCGTAAACATTACTCGAAACTATAATGTGATCTCCAGCTTTCACAAGACTCATCACTGCGTGCGTTGCTGCAAGTCCCGATGCGAATGCAATTCCATATTTTCCTTTTTCGAGAGTTGCAATATTTTTTTCTAATGCCTGCCTTGTCAGGTTATGAGTCCTTCCGTACTCATAGCCGGTACTTTTTCCCAGTTCGTGTTGAGCATAAGTTGAAGTTAAATAAAGCGGAGTAATTACCGCCCCGGTTGTAGGATCAGGAATTTGTCCTGCGTGAATTGCATCTGTTGAGAAACCCATAATTTTTCCTTCTAGTTATTACGTAAAAATTTCAAATAGAATAATGAATATCCAATTTCGAATATCGAATATCGAACAGTTATTATTTGTATATGACCAAATCTTTATTTGTCTTTACTCTTCCTTGTATTCTTTTTAGCAGTATCAATACTTTTAACAAATATAGAAATAAGTTCGTTGCATTCAATTAGTCCCTTATCGACTAATTCAATATCATTTATCAATGGTACCCGCTTTAATATTTTCAAAGCAACTCTTGTTTCTCTCAGCTCCTTTAGCAGAATTTTAAACTTATGAATAAAATCACTTAAGGATTCGGCACTTTGTGCCTCGCCATAATTTAATGAAGGTGAAGTCCCAGATCGTACTATTTGTCCTGCAATGTGATTTCCTGCTCTCGAATTTTTCAAATTCTCTGCTATTTTAATTACTAATGCAGCAAATTCAATTAAACGATCTTCCAGATCATATTTTTTATTTGCGTTATTATTCATTGCTCATTCAATATTTTAATTCGATATTCGAAATTCATTATTCGTCATTCGATATTTAAGATACTTCATTGTTCAACCTTCCTTGTTCATTATTCGATATTCAAAAAGAAGCTGTTCACACACTTAAATTAATCAAATCGTATCTGGTGATAATGTCAGTCACCAAACCAAAATCGCTTACGAGAACCGCAGCATTTTCTTTTAATAATTTTTTTACTTCCGATATTTCTGTCTTCGCATCAATTATCGGGAAGCTTTCTTCCATTACTTCTTTGATCAATGAATTATAGAGAGTTGGATTATCAACCAGCTTTGAGAGCAGCCGACCTTCTCTGATTGCACCGATGGATTGTTTTCCTCTCAACACTGGAATATGAGTGTAGCCCGTTTTAGTAATCAGCTCGAGAACATCCTTCACTTTTTCATCTTCCTTTATCGAAATAATTTCTTCAATACCTGCTGCTTTTTTCCTGTCGGAAATATCGCGAACAGTCCTAATCTCCGTATCGAGCATTCTGTTTAGCTTCAGCCAATCTTCGTTGTGAACTTTGGACAAATACCTTTCACCAGTATCGCAAACTATGAAAACTATCACATCATCTTTGCTGCAATGTTTTGCCGTTTCTAACGCAACGTGAACAATTGTTCCTGTACTTCCACCGCAAAAAATACCTTCTTCCTTTGTTAATCTTCTTGCCGCAGTAAAAGAATCTTTATCACTGATGTTTATAATTTTATCTATGTACTGGAAGTGAACATTTTCCGGCAGACAATCCTGTCCGATTCCTTCAACCAGATACGGAGTTCCTTTTATTACTTCACCTGTTTCTTTGTAATGCTTGAATATCGAACCAAGCGGATCAGCTCCGATAATCTGAATGTCTGGATTTTTTTCTTTAAGGAATCTTCCCGTACCACTTATTGTTCCACCTGTTCCGATGCTTGAAACAAAATGGGTGATCCTTCCATCTGTTTGCCGCCATATTTCCGGTCCGGTTGTTCGGTAATGAATTTCAGGATTGGAAGGATTGGAATACTGATAAGCAAAAAATGAATTTGGAATTTCTTTGTGCAATCTCTTTGCAACATTAACATAATATTCAGGATCATCGGGATCAGCAAGATTTGAAACCACAATCACCTCTGAACCTAGAGCTTTGAGATAATTTATTTTTTCTTCACTCACTTTTGAAGTCACAACAAAGATACATCTGTATCCTTTAACTGCGGCTGTAATTGCCAGACCAATTCCTGTATTTCCGCTGGTTGCCTCGATTATAGTTCCGCCGGGTTTAAGAATTCCTTTCTGCTCAGCATCGGCAATCATACTAAAACCAATGCGGTCTTTTACACTTCCGCCCGGGTTGGCAGATTCCAGCTTTGCAAATATTTGCGGCTTCAATCCTTTATTTATTTTGTTGAGCTTTATAAGCGGCGTATTGCC
The DNA here is from genome assembly GCA_035478175.1 of Ignavibacteriaceae bacterium. Lineage (GTDB taxonomy): Bacteria > Bacteroidota > Ignavibacteria > Ignavibacteriales > Ignavibacteriaceae > IGN2. Next base: position 74,684 of record DATIJX010000174.1, on the reverse strand, counting down.
TATCTGCTCGATTATGCTGTTTTTGTATTCCAAATCAGTCTATATGCTTTTTGTTTTAAAAAAATCGGTCAATAATAAGGATTTGAGTTGAATGATGAAAGAAACTAAGGATAACCTTTTTCACTTTAAATTATTATTGAGTAGAGATATGATTTTTATTTTCATTTTAACATCTTAAAATAATTATGAAATTCTAATCATAAGATCAGGTAATAAAAGGATACCTTGTAATTCAAACCACATTATTATGATTGTGGTGTATATTTGCTCATCATTTTAATAATAGATACTTATAATAGTTTTTATGTCTGTAAACGTTACTCCTGTTATTTTATCAGCGCTTGAGCTTGAGGTACATTTTGGCGAGCAAGTTATACTTGATAAAGCTTCGCTGACTGTTCACGAAGGTGATCGTATTGGTTTAGTTGGAAAAAACGGCGCAGGAAAATCTACTTTTCTAAAAATTATTTCAGGTTTGATGCCGCAGGATTCCGGTAAGGTTACGAAGAAAAAAGATCTCGTAATTGGTTTTTTATCTCAGGAATTTACTATCGATGAGACTAAAAATGTTTATGATAATATTCTTGAAGGCACCCTATCTGAATTGAATCTTATAAAACAGTACGAACATACTCCGTTCGACTCACCCAAAAAACATATTCTTGAAGAAAAAATATTAAGACTTGATTCCTGGAATCTGGATAAAAGAATTAATATTCTTATCGATTCACTGGATGCCCCAAATGGCGAAAGAGATATTCTTTCACTTTCCGGTGGTGAAAAAAGACGGGTTGCACTTTGCAGAGCTTTGATCTCAAAACCTGATTTACTTATACTGGATGAACCTACAAACCATCTTGATACAAAATCGATTGAATGGCTTGAGAATTTTCTTTCAACGTATAATGGAACTTGCATCTTCGTTACTCACGATCGTTATTTCCTGGATAGAATCGCAAACCGGATTGTGGAATTATCATCAGGAACATTTTATTCGCATCAAGGAAATTATACTGGGTATTTAGTTAATAAAGCAGAACGACGTGCAATTAAAGAAGTTGAAGAGCGTAAACGCCAAATGTTTCTCAGGCGTGAACTTGACTGGATAAAACGCGGACCTAAAGCTCGCAGAACAAAAGCTAAAAGTAGAATTGATAATTTTAACGAAGTGGCTGCTCAAAATGATTTTGAAGTTGAACTTGACGTTGATTTAATTATTCCACCTGCAGAAAGATTGGGGAAAAAAGTTTTAGAGTTTAAAGATATTGGGATCAAACTCGGCGAAAAACTGTTGTTTCAAAATTTTAATTTCATCTTTGAACCGGGTAGAAAAATTGGTGTTGTTGGACAAAATGGTGTTGGGAAAACTACTCTTTTAAAAATTATCCTTGGATCAGTTTCGCCTACTTCCGGAATTATTGATATCGGTGAAACGACACAGTTTAATTATGTGGATCAGGCAAGAATATTGTTGAATGATGAGGATAATGTTATCAAAGCAATCGGTGAAGGAAGTGAAACAGTTAAGTTTGGAAAACAGCAGATTAGTATCTGGACTTATCTCAGAAGATTTCTTTTTAGTGATGATAGAATTAATACACTCGTTGGAAGATTATCCGGTGGAGAGAAAAGCAGGTTGACACTTGCAAAGATTTTGTGTAACGGCGGTAATTTCCTTATGCTAGATGAACCAACAAATGATCTTGACCTGCCAACATTAAGAATACTGGAAGAAGCACTTATATCTTTTGAGGGCTGCGTGATGATTGTAAGCCACGATAGGTATTTTCTAAATCGTGTGTGCGATGGAATTTTAGCTTTGGAAGGCAATGGTGAAATTTACTACAGCGAAGGTGATTACGATTTTTATATCGAGAAGAAAAAGAATCGGGATAAAGATATTGATCAATCAAAGCCAAAAGTAGAAAAAGAAGATTCAAGAGTAAAACCAAAATCCAAAAAACTTAGTTTTAAAGATGCATTGGAGCTAGAAAAGATTGAAGAAAAAATAATACTTGCTGAAGCAGAAGTTGAACAAATCGAAAATATTTTCTCCTCCCCTGACTTTTACGAAAAATATGCTGCACAGACTAATGATTTGAATCAAAAGTTAGAATCATCAAAAGAGAATGTAAAAAAGCTGTACACAAGATGGGAGGAGTTGGAGAAGAAGAAAACTGAATTTTCTAAGAATTAGTTTACTCTTCTCTATGGAAATAACAAATACACTTTAGATATAAACCAGAAGCGAACGGCAAAACAAATCAATCAGGTAATAATGAACCTATTGTCAAGCCAAATGAACTCATCCTAATCCTTCTCTTAACAAGAGAAGGACTTATTGATGGCAATTCTTTGTATTTTGTATGTTGACAGCACATTGGTGAATTGTTTTAATGACAACAAAGTCTCTCTCTTTTTAAGAGAGAGATTTAGAGAGAGTTCAAGCATAGAAAAGTGAAAAAGCTAAATATTACTAACTCAACCCAACCCTTCTCTTGCCAAGAGAAGGGCTTATTAGTAATAGTAGCTTTAAATTTTATGTCTTGACAGAAGAAATAAAAAGAAAGTTTTTTCTTGACAATAAGGTCTCTCTCTTTCTAAGAGAGAGATTTAGAGAGAGTTAAATGAGTTTAAACAGTAAAGCATAGTTAGTACAAATAGCAAATGTCGTTTGCAGAGAATTGAGAAAGAATTCTACCAAAGCTGAGCGAATATTCTGGGAAAAAGTTCGTAACAAAAAATTCCTCGGTAAGAAGTTTTACAGGCAGCACCCAATATTCCACGATATAACTGGCAAAGAAACATTCTTCGTTGCTGACTTTTATTGCTTTACGGATAAGATAATAATTGAACTCGAAGGAAAATATCATAAATACAGATTAAAGAAAGATGTTGAAAGAACCAAAATTCTCAATTATTTGGGACTAAGGGTAATTAGATTTAGTAATGACGAGATTATTAACAATTTAGAAGAAGTACTATTAGAGATAAAAAACATTTTGCAGGAGAAAAATGATGGTCAGGTTAAATGAACTCATCCTAATCTCGTTAGAGTCCGGCAGACTCTAACGGAGTCTGATGCCCTTCTCTTGATAAGAGAAGGACTTGTTGGTAGTGATACCTTATAATTTAAAGTGCTGTCAAAAGGAGCAAGGTTTTGTTTTATATTGATAATAAAGTCTCTCTCTTTGTAAGAGAGAGATTTAGAGAGAGTTCAAGCATAGAAAAGTGAAAAAGCTAAATAGTACTAACTCAACCCAACCCTTCTCTTGCCAAGAGAAGGGCTTATTGGTAATAGTAGCTTTGCATTTTATGTCTTGACATAAGAAATAAAAGGAAAGTTTTTTCTTGACAATAAAGTCTCTCTCTTTGTAAGAGAGAGATTTAGAGAGAGTTCAACTATAACCTAAACGAGATTTATAGCAAAACAAGTAAATAACATCAAACAATTTAACAATGAATCAATAAAACAATGAAAAAGAATCAATGGTATGAAACTCTCTTTGAGAATTATGGAAAGACCTATGATAAAGAATCTTTTACACAAGGAACAATCGGTGAATGTGACTTCCTCGAGCAAGAAATTAATCACAATAAATCATTAAACATTCTGGATGTCGGCTGCGGGACAGGCAGGCATTCAATTGAATTGACAAAAAGAGGTTACTCTGTAACCGGAGTTGATCTGTCCGAATCACAGCTTGCTGCTGCACGTGAGAAAGCCGCTAATGAAAATCTTACAATTGATTTTCAAAAACACGATGCAAGAAATTTACCATTCAATAAAGAGTTTGATGCTGCAATAATGCTTTGCGAAGGCGGATTCCCTTTGATGGAAACCGACGAAATGAATTTTGAGATATTGAAGAGTGTTACAAAGTCACTAAAGGACAAATCAAAATTTATTTTCACGACATTAAACGGACTTTTTCCTCTCTATCATTCAGTAGAAATATTCTGTGCTGCAAATTCTGTTGGCGATAACGCAACTTACCGCAGCAACACATTTGATTTTATGACTTTCCGTGACCACAACATAACGGAAATAGTTGACGACTCAGGAAACAAGAAAACCCTGGAGTGTAATGAAAGATATTATGTACCTTCCGAAATTACGTGGCTGCTTAAATCGCTTAGTTATAAAAAAATTAATATCTTCGGTACAAAGCTCGGAGCATTTTCAAGGAATGATAAATTAACAACCGAAGATTTTGAAATGCTGGTGATTGCTGAGAAATAATTATTTTTGCCAGGTCATCCGGTTGCTTCTTAATTAAATAATTCAATCATTAGTAGAGAGCTGTTATGAAATTCATTTTAATAATACTTTTATTAGTTTTTGTCTCCTATTCCTCATTCACACAAACAATTAATCCTGATTACGATTCCACTCTTGCGCAAACCCTTGGTGCAGATGATTACGGAATGAAAAGTTATGTTCTGGTAATTCTGAAAACAGGCACTAATACAACTACTGATCAAGCATTCATCGACAGCTGCTTTCGCGGGCACATGAACAACATCAGTCGCCTTGTTGATGAGGGAAAACTTATCGTAGCAGGACCTCTTGGTAAAAACGAAAATACTTACCGCGGTATTTTTATTTTTAATGTCCTCACAATAGAAGAAGCAGAAGAGATTGTTCTTACAGATCCGGCGGTTAACTCTAAATTGCTGGATGCTGATTTATATAATTGGTACGGCTCTGCTGCTTTGCCTGAATATCTGGATGCAGCATCAAAGATTGGCAAATATAAAATCAATTAAATCTTTATCTCCTTCGCAATATGCAAAAAACTGTTTTCGAAATACCTAAAATGGATTGTCCTTCCGAAGAAAATCTGATCAAACTGAAGCTGAATGATTTTCCTGATATTGTAAATCTTGATTTTGATATTTCTAACCGCAAGCTTACTGTTTTTCATCAGGGAAATCTTCAACAAATAGAAAAAGCAATTGGTGAGCTGAATCTTGGCAGCTCATTAATTTCAACCGGAGATTCCGATCAAATAGTTTTTGCAGAACAGTCAAATCAACGAAAAGTTCTCTGGATAGTGTTGATAATAAACTTTTCATTCTTCTTAATTGAAATGATCACAGGGTTTATTTCAAGATCTATGGGATTGGTTGCTGACAGCCTTGATATGCTTGCCGATGCTTTTGTTTATGCAATTAGTCTTTATGCTGTTGGCGGAACGCTTCAAAGAAAAAAGAACATTGCACGAATGGCGGGCTATTTTCAGATCACACTTGCTATAATAGGCTTCTCAGAAGTCATACGCCGTTTTGTTGGTGTTGAAAGATTACCTGACTTCCAGACGATGATCATCGTTTCCATTTTTGCATTGATTGCAAATGCAATCTGTCTTTACCTGCTGATGAAATCGAAAAGCAACGAAGCACATATGCGAGCCAGTATGATCTTTACTTCAAACGATGTAATAATAAATCTGGGAGTGATTACTGCGGGTGTTCTGGTTCTCTGGCTGCAAAGTGGAATGCCAGATTTGATTATCGGTTCAATTGTTTTTATCCTGGTTATCTTCGGTGCAATAAGAATTCTGAAACTTTCTAAATAATCAGTTAAGGCTGTTCAAAAAAATAATAAAATGGAAATCACAAAAACACTTAACATTAAATCAAGAAACGAATGGCGTAAATGGCTAAAGAGGAATTACAAAACGGAAAAAGAAATCTGGTTAGTATTCTATAATAAATCTTCCGATAAAAAGGGAGTTACATACGAAGAAGCTGTTGAAGAAGCATTGTGTTTTGGCTGGATAGACAGCATCGTAAAAAAAATTGAAGCGCATAGCCGTGTCCAGCGTTTTACACCGAGAAATCCGAAAAGCAGCTACTCGCAGCTGAATAAAGAACGATTGAAAAAATTAATCAGAAAGAAAAAAGTAGTTGCTTGCGTCCGTAAAAAATTAGGTGATATAGAAAATGAGAAATTTATTTTTCCGAAGGATATTCTGAACAAAATCAAAAAGAATAAAGACGCCTGGAAAAATTTTCAGAAGTTTTCTGAAGCTTATAAAAGAATCCGGATTGCATTCATAGATGACGCAAGAGTCCGACCTGACATTTTTAGAACAAGATTAAACTACTTCTTAAAAATGACTACAAAGAATAAACAATACGGATTAAAGGGAATAGAAAAGTATTTATGATCTGCAATAACGAATGTCAATTGGAAATACTGGCATTTTACTATACTATTCCTATCATCAGTGAGGAATTACCGCTCTCTATACAATCTCAATAAAATAGTATTTGATTTTATACATTTAATTCTCTATTTTTTTTTAAGCAAGAAAAGTAAAAATCAATTATTTGGATCGTTATACTCGATAATCATAACAGAATTAAAAATATCTATAATAAACATTGAGTTCCAATAATGAGTCTATATCTAAGAGTAAAAAAAATTTTGGGAGTAGAAAAAAGTATGACAAATAAAGAAGCAACTCAGTACGAAAAGCAGGAAGAAAGCAAAGGTAAAAGCATTTTTTATATCACTTTTATGCTTGGTATGGGTGTTTTAATAATTTGTCTTTACTCATTTGCTCTTGGTACAGAGAAGTTTCTTTCAGTACTAAGTATTTCTGCTATAATTGCATTAACCAGTACTATAGTTGGAGCATTTATAGGATTTATTTTTGGAATTCCACGGACACCGGCAGCAAAGGACTCTGAAAATATTGCAGCTAATACAAACCTTGAAGAAATATCTGATTGGATCACAAAGATTATTGTTGGAGTAAGTCTTGTTCAACTTAATCAATTAAGCGGAGGAATCGTTGCGCTGGGTAATACACTTGCGCACGGTATGGGTGACCACCCCAGCTCTTTTGTCTTTTCGGTATCTACAATGATATTCTATTTTGTTGGAGGTTTCTTTCTGGGCTATTTGTGGAGCAGGATATACTTACCAAAAATTTTGCTCACTTCAATGGAAGAGGGATATCGAAGGAAGATGAAGGAAAAAGAAAATGAATTATTAGAAACGCAGTCATTAGTTGATAATAAGATTATCGATATTGATATCAGGAAAGAAGTTGAATCGCTTTTAATACAATCTGATCCTAAAAATTATAAAGACTTTAAAAGTGAAGATTTTACCAAAAGTAACCTGCAGGGTCTCATTGAAAAAATTATTAAAAATTTCGCTAAGAAAGATGCACAGAGTTTATTCGGTCAGATTGTCATCGCATTGTATAACATCAGAGATTATAGTTTAATAAACGAACTTGCTGATCAGTACAAAAATGATATCGAAATAAGTTATGGGACATGGACAGATATCGCTTTAGCAAATATGAATCTATATAATACTGACCGGAACAAGGAATATTACAAACGTATGAACGAATCAATTTCAAATGCTCGAAAAACTATTTCAGATTACGGAGTAACCTATGCAATAGAATTATATTTTGAATTGATTGATCTCACCTTTGCATTAAGCGTTAACGATGAAAAACTAAAATCACGGGCCGAAGATAATATCCGTTCAACACTTAATGATCTAAAGCTGAAACCTGATGTTGCAGCTTTTGAAGCACTTAATTATATGAACAAGAATGAAGGAATCCCCAAATGGATGGATTACAATAAAATGCTGCGAGAAAGCTTTGCTGAAGAGTTTAAGGAAATTGAGCAGAAAAGTGGGAATTACAAGGTGTCCAACCCTAACGTAACTAAATATTATCAGTGAGATACGCTATGAAAGTCTGGTTTTTGAAAAGTCTGTTATTACAACATTATGATTTTCATGAGGATAATCATCAATCGTGCTTGTAACTGATTTTATAAATTAGTTCAGGATTTATCAGGATATTTTCAGTTCTTTATTTCCCCTAATATCCAATCACTGATCACCTTCATCGCTTCAGGAGAAAATGTTTCTTCAATATTTCCATACTCAGTTGGCGAACCGGTCTCTGATTTCTGGAACAAGTGATTTAATCCGGGCATTTCGACAATCTTATAATTCTTATTTCCGCCTTCTATCAAAGCCTTCTCAATTGCACTAAGATTTTCTTTTGGAGGAACCTGCAAATCTTTCTCACCATTTATTGCAAGCACCGGGCATTTAACTTTCACCAAAGTTGGATAAGGATCATACTTCACAAAATATCTGAACCATTTACCGAGCAGCACATTTAACTGCATTTCAATCATTTGTTCTTTAGTTCCGACTTCTGCTTTTTCTTCTTCGGTCAAATATTTATATGAATCATCCAGAATTGCAGATAGATCCTGCTTAATTGCCTCGTCATCATTATCGCTTACCAGAATGGAATAAATTTGCCGGTAAATTCCCAAATCTCTTTTGATCGTTGCTTCATCGCTGCCGGTTGCTCTCATAATTAGTTCGGTTTGAAGCATTAGAATGGAATCGCCGCGGATTCCAGTTCCTGCCATCAAAACAATAAAATTAACATCCTCGGATTGAACAGCAACCATCGGAGCAATTATTCCACCTTCACTATGTCCGGCAACTCCTATCTTATTAATTTCATTTCTCGTCTTCAGATATTCGACTGCTGCGAGTGCATCGTCTGCAAAATCTTCACTCGTCGCTTTTGTGAAATCTCCGGTAGATTCACCTATTCCCCTGTCATCATATCTTAAAACTGCAATCCCTTTACGTGTTAAATAATCAGCTAAAACTAAAAATGGCTTGTGACCAAGTAATTCTTCATTTCTGTTTTGCGGACCTGAGCCGGTTACAAGTATGACAACAGTGAAAGGTCCTGATTTATTTGGCAAAGTCAATGTGCCTGCAAGTGTATTTCCCGTTTTGTTATTTATAAATTTTACATCTTCAGATTTATAAGGAAATGGTTCTTTCGGCTCTTGTGGTCGTTTTGGTTTCTCTAATTTTTCAGTTTTCTTCAGGTCTAATGGTAAAGCCATTCCTCCCTGGTTCCAGATTCCAGCAATCTTCAAGCTATCTGGAAAAATCTTACCTGCATAAAATCCCTTTACAACTCCAACAATAAATTTTATCGAATCGTCTTTTATTATCACCTCATCAACTGCAATTCCATAAGCACCTTGATCGGGACTATCGAGGTTAGCTATGAACTTTCCAGTTGAGTCAAGACTGACATTAAAAACAATCCTGAGTTCAACATTGGAAATTTTTAGAGTGCCAGCCCAGCTTCCTTCAAGATCAGAAGAGGTTTGAGTATCCTGATTAGGTGTGCTGGTAATACCGGGAGACGAAATTGAAAAATTAGATGCGATCAGAATCAGGATGAATAAATAACCAAATGAAGTCTTCATAATATTTTCTTTAAAAATTTCACTGAATAATAATGATTTGATAATTTTTATAAAAGAAATTTGTGCTGAACGGTTTAGCCGATTGCTTCTTAGGGATTATTACTCAAGTAAAGTTTTAGAATTAGGAGTTTCAATTCAGGATAAAATTCAGTTCCTAAACCCTCTTAAAAACTCTTCAATGTTCATTCGCTTCTTTCCTTCCTGCTGAATTTCAAGAATTCTTAAAGCGTCTTTTCCACAACCGATAATCAATTCAGTTTTTGTTTGATGAAACTGGAACGGCAGCAAGTTCATTCCGCTAATGACTTCTGTTTTATAAATCTTAATTACTTTGTCATTATTGATGAAGTAGGCTGCAGGATGAGGTGATAATCCTCTTACAAGATTATGAATTTCTATAGCGGATTTATTCCAATCAATCATACAAATTTCTTTGGTAATTTTTGGTGCTGGTGAAGCAAGTGAATCATCTTGCTGATTCAATTCAAAGTTTCCGCTTTCGATAAGATTAACTGTCTTGAAAACCATTTTCGCACCAAGTTCACTCATCCTGTCATGCAGAGATTCAAAATTATCTTCGGGATATATTTCAACTTTTTCCTGAAGATAGATATTTCCTGTATCTACTTTCTCAGCAAGCTTGAATGTTGTTAATCCTGTTTCAGTTTCACCATTTATCAGAGCCCATTGAATCGGTGCTGCACCTCGATACTTTGGAAGATAAGATCCATGCAAATTGAATGACCCAAATTTAGGAATTTCAAATACTTCCTTCGGTAAAATTCTGAAAGCAACAACAACAAATAAATCAGGCTCTAACGCCTTCATTTGTTCAACAAATTCTGAATTACCTTTTAGTTTTTCAGGTTGATAAATAGGAATATTGTTTTCGACAGCAAATTGTTTAACCGGAGTGAATGAAAGCTTTTGTCCTCTTCCCCGCTCCCTGTCAGGCTGGGTTACAACTGCTAATATATTGTGATTGCTTTCAATCAGAATTTTTAGTGATGGAAAAGAAAAATCAGGTGTGCCCATAAAAACAATTTTCATTGGACACCTATTTGATCAACAAATAATCAGTAGAAGAGCTTATCGGATAGTCAATATCTAATTTTCGTTTCCTGATTTTTTCAAGATGCTTCTTGTAACGCTTCTTCATATCATCATCAAAGTAATCTATAAACAAAATACCCTGAAGATGATCATATTCGTGTTGAATAACCCTTGCAAAAAGTTCATCGGCTTCAATTGTATGTTCTTTCATATTCACATCAAAAAAAGATATGAAAATTCCTTTTGGTCTTATCACTTCAGCACGCAGCTCGGGGATGCTCAAACATCCTTCTTCAATTGAAGCAGTTTCATCCGACTTTGACACGATCCTGGGATTTATCATTGCAATAGGTTTGTAATTTTCGTAGCCTTCAACAGGAGATACATCAACAACAAATATCTGCTTGTTCAAACCAATCTGATTGGCAGCCAGACCAATTCCGCTAGCATTACGCATTGTTTCAAACATATCGGAAATAGTTCCGATGATGTCATCATCAATCTCTGTGACTTTTGTTGACTTTTTCCTGAGGATTTTATCACCACACATGGTGATTGGAACTATGGACATATACTTAATAAAACTAAAATTATTACTGATTGTAAAATAACCATTAGAATAAATAGATTAAAGAGTATGATTACGAGAAAGAGTAAGAAAGTTGACGAAATATTGCTCCCTTTTCCTCGTAGTCTTATCAAATTTTTTAATATTTTTACCAAAGTAGTATGGATAAATAATTGATAAGACTATTCATTATCGATATATTTTTTTGTAACTAAAGGAGGTATAAGTATGTTGACTGTAAAAATATCGCCAAAATTCCAAGTGATTGTACCAATAGAAATCAGAGAAAGATTAAACCTCAAACCAGGACAGAAATTTCAAATTATCGCCAATAAAAACATATTAGAGCTCATTCCGATTGTGGATGTTAAACAAGCTCGTGGCTTTTTGAAAGGTATAGATACGGAAATTACACGTGTGCGCGATAAAGAATAATTCAAGAAAAACTTACAAATTTAAATTAACAACTTCCCATCCTTCATCAACAATTTTCCATCCATCCAGACAGTTGGCTTCTTCACAACTCCATCAAGATGAATCGGGACATTTACACTTCCACCCATTGAAACATTGTTTCCCACTGCAATATGAATTGTGCCCATAACTTTTTCATCTTCAAGCAGAACTCCGCTTAGTTTGGCTGAATCGTTTGTTCCAATTCCAAACTCGGCAATGTTTCGCGCTTCTTTTCCAACCTTATCCAGCATTACTTTTAATTTTTTAGCGAATACTCCGCCTGTAATTTTTGTAGCGTAACCATTTTCGACTTCGATTTTAATATTAGCATTTTTAATCAGACCGAGTCCAGCCATTGAACCATCAACAACAAAAACTCCATTTGATGTTCCTTCAACAGGTGCAAGAAATGCTTCGCCGGTTGGAAGATTTCCGCTTTCACCTTTTGCGTGGAATAATCCTTTACTTGCGTAAGCAGCTCTTCCTTTAATGCTGAATGAAATATCCGTTCCTGCTGGTGCAGTAACTCTGATCTCACTGCCAGTTTCTAAAATTTCCTTCAGTTTAATTGTTCTTTTTGAAATAGATTTATAATCTGCATTCATCCCGCGGATCATAACATCTTTTGTAATTCCGGGGAATGTTGCTATGCGAACTCCCTTTGCAGATGCGGCTCTTCTTGCATCTGTGTGAGTTAAAGATTTTGCAGTAGGACAGAAAACCACATCAAACTTTTGCATCAGTTCTGCAACCTCGGCTGATGGTTCTTCACCGTTTATTTTTCCGGATTTCATTTCAATGAGAAGTGAAAAGTACCCAAGTCTGATAGCGTTTTCGTGAAGTGATAATCCGATTTCTCTTTTAATTTCATCTGTGATGACAAGAATTTTTTCGTTCTTCTTTGCACCCATACAATCGCGGATTGCAATTTGTGATGCGGTATCCAGTTTGGTTATTTTTTTCATTGTTACCCGTTTGTTTTTATAAAAGTGGAAAGCCAACATTCAATTGAATCACAGCAGAGAATCCGCCTGAGTCAATTATTTTACTAGATGTTAAGTTTGGATAAATTGCTGGAAGCACAACATCTCCAAAGAATTGAATGCCCTGATCGTTCGTTAAATCTTCAATTTCTAGAAAAGTATAACCGGCGAGACCCTCAATGCTTATATAGTCTTTTATCACAGATACAATAATTCCGGTCCCGATTGAATAACCAATTAATCCTGAATCACTTTTATACTTGTTAACTATAGTTTCTCCCGGTAAGTCAGTTGTCTGTGTAAGTGTGGCATTATTAAAATTTAAGCTCCCATCCAAAATCTTCCAACTAACTAGATTTGTGAATTGCCAGCCCACATCAAAACCAATCGACCAGTTTTTGAAAGTTAAATCCATCGAATAATTATCATTGTTGACACCCACTCCAACTGTTCCCTTATTTTTTTCACTTAAGTATTGATAGAAACCTTTTGCAGTAACAATAATGCCATTCTCAAAAGTTGCACGAAAAAAGTTTAGACCTACCCTGTAACCAGTAGCAGAAGAAAATTCTTTAACCGGATCAACTGTATTTTCCAATTGATTAAAAAAGCTTATATAATCGTTCAAACCAGCTGCGTCATATTGCTGATACGTGAATCCGCCATAACCACCAACAAAACCTAGACATCCAAAACCGAAAGTTTGAGCTTCAGCGAATGATGAAATGCTGATGATAATTAAAAATATTTTTAAGTATTTAAGCATAGATTTTTTCTTGATGAATTATAATCAATTCATCACTTGAAGACGAACTATTTTTTCATCCCTTCTTCTAAGCCATGAGCATTAGGACCAGTTTCAGTTTTCCATAACATAAATGAGAAGAACAAACCCAATGATGCAAGCGCTGTAAATACCCACATGCCTGGCGTGTATCCATCGGGATTTTCAGGCCCGGCAGAAAATGCATCATTGAGAAATCCGATAAGCCATGGAATTGCTGCCATTCCAACTTGCTGACAAAGCGTCATCAAAGAATAACCCGATCCTAATCTTTTTTGATCAACTATGTATGCAACTGAAGGCCACATAACTGCTGGAATCATTGAGAAGGATATTCCGAGAAGTATCATTACAATCAACAAAGTTAATGGAATGTCTCCGCTGCCGATGAACGGAATTGTAACTGATATTAATTCTCCCGGAGGTAAATATGTTACCACCAGAAATAACGGAAAGAGGATAACCGTTCCTACAATCATAAATACCGATCTTTTGCCTACTTTATCAACCCATAACCCAAATAGTGGAGTAGCAATCATTGCTGAGAGCGGCAGAAGACTGTTCAGTATTCCCGCTGCGTCTCTTTCTAATCCATGTGCTTGCTGAAAATAATAAATTGCGAAAGCACGGAATGGGAAAACGGTTGAGTAAAAAACAACACACAATGCAACGATATACCAATAAGATTTGCTGAATGAATACAATCCCTTCAATTCAAACTTATCTGTTTCACCAGCAGAACCTAAATCAAATCGTCTCTCAGCTGAACTTTCCATTGCCCAATAAAGAATAGCACCAGCAACCGATATTCCTGCTATTGCTGTTGCCAACCAAAGAGGATCCTGCCAGTTTTCATAAAACGGACGAGCCCATCCGGGAGATAAATCAGCAGACCAGGAACCAAGCCGGGCAATTGTCAAATTCAAACCAAAAGCAAGACTCAACGTTTTTCCTTTGAACCATTTTGCCAAGGCAGTTGTGACAGCAACAATAAGAGGTTCTGCACCTATGCCAAGGATAAATCTTCCGGCCATCATAATATAAAATTCACTTGAGACAGCAGTAACAAAGGCTGCCACCATACAGATTAATGCAAAGACTAAAATTGATTTCTTCGTACCGAATTTATCAATTATGAATCCGCCAATTAGTAAAACTATAATTGCAGCAATACTGTAAATAGTATAAAGAAGTCCTAATTGCTGATCAGTAAAGTTTAATTGGGATGAAAGCAAATCGAAAATTGGTGCAATGCTGTCATAGATATAATAATTGCCAAACATCGCAAGACTTACAAAAACTAAAACCGACCAGCGATAGATTGGAGTTGGCTCTTTGATTTGACTTACCGGGTTTGATTCCATATTTATTCTTGATGAAGAAGAAATGATTTAAAAAAATAATTCCGGAGTAAGCGGATTTGCTCACTCCGGAAATAATTGAATTAATTTTTTGACGGAATATTTTCCAGAACGTTTACAAGCTGCTTGTAAAATTCCGGGACTGTTGATATTTGAAGCTTCTCATCCGGCGAGTGAACACCAAACATCGTTGGTCCAAATGAAATCATATCCATATCAGGATATTTTTCTTTTATGATTCCGCATTCCAAGCCTGCATGAATAGCAGTTACCTGAGGTTCCTTACCATACATCCTTGTAAATGTTGACTTGAAAACTTTAAGAATATCAGAACTTATGTCAGGTTTCCATCCGGGATACCCATCACCGTAAGAAATTTCAGCGCCTGCAAGTTTCAACACTGAAGAAACCATATTTGTTGCATCAACATTTTCAGAGGCAACAGAGCTTCTTTGACTGGTAACAAAGTTAATATGCTTGCCAGCAGTTTCAACAACTGCAAGATTGTTTGAAGTTTCAACCAGGCCTGGAATATCATTTGACATTTTTATAACCCCGTGAGGTATAGCGTAAATAACACTTGTTAAATGTCTTTGAGTTTTTTCATCCATAAATTTTTCAGGCATGGCATGTTTCTCAGCTGCAACATGAAGATCGGGTTCAACTGCTGCATATTCTGCCCTTACAATATCATTGAACTTTGTAATAAATTTTTTCAATGCTTTCTCGTCTTTTTTAGGAACAGCAACTAATGCAAAAGCTTCACGAGGAATTGCATTGTGTTTGTTACCGCCATTTATGGAAGCAAGTCTGATTGTATTTTCTTTTGAATATTCAAAAATTAATCTATTGAGAATCTTTACTGCATTTCCTCTTCCAACATGAATCTCGAGTCCTGAATGACCGCCTTTTAATCCAGCAACTTTTAATTCAAATGAAGAATAATTCTTCGGAGCTTTTTCCCACTTAGCTTTGAACTTTGCTGCAGTATTTTTTCCACCTGAGCAGCCTATGAATATTGTTCCGAGCTCTTCTGAATCCATATTGATAAGAATATCAGCTTTCAGCCAGCCTTTCTTTAAACTTGATGCACCGGTTAAACCTGTTTCTTCATCAAGAGTGAGAAGACATTCGATTGGTCCGTGCTCAATATCTTTTGCTTCAAGCACAGCAAGTGCAGCGGCAACGCCAATTCCATTATCAGCGCCGAGCGTTGTCCCTTTTGCTTTTACCCAATCACCATCAATGTAAGGTTGAATCGGATCGTTATCAAAATCGTGTTCAACACCTCTGTTCGATTCACAAACCATATCGATATGTCCCTGAAGCACAACTGTCTTTAGATTTTCTTTTCCGGGAGTTGCTGGTTTTCTTATAACAATATTCCCGAATTTATCTTTTTCAGATTGCAGACCAAGTCTCTTTGCAACCGAAACAACATACTCCGCTATTTTCTCTTCCTTTTTTGATGGACGTGGATATTTGCAGATTTCTTCAAAGTGATGCCAAACTAATTTTGGTTCTAAATGACCTAATACGGTTCCCATGGTTTTCTCCTATCTGTTTAATTCGTTAAATGATATTAATTTTTGTTCGTATAATTGAAAAATAAATTTTATAACTCTCTCTTCAGCTTGAATAAGCTCATCTCCAAACTCTTCTGAAACTATTTTTATAATTTCGTGAACTTTTTTTCTTCCATCCATGTTCATCCAGACTGCTGAGCCAAATTTCTCCAGCTTAATTCTGAAATCTGCTGATTTAAGCCTGGGGGCTATCAACTTTTTTGCGATCTCGTTTTTAAATTTTGGATAAATAATCGTAATTAAATTTTCGTCATCCACCTCATCAGCTTGAAGCTTAAAAGGAGTAAGTTCCAGTGTATTGGTTTTCTTTAATATTTGTTTTCGTTCTTTAAATGATAGCGGCATAATAAAAATAACAGGAGCGCTCGTTTAAGAACGCTCCCTAAAAAAATAATTACATTGAAATTTGCGGCGGAGCCGGATCGTCAGGCTTACCTGCATTCTTCAGTGGAATATTAACCAGCAGCCAGCCGATAAATGCAAATACAATTAAACTTATTATGAATGATGGTTCTGCGAATATTGCGAAGAGCGAAATTTCCCAGAATGCAAAACCTGCAAACAGAAGTCCTATCAACGCTTCGCCTGCGATTAAACCCGCAGCGAGGAGTATTCCTGTATTTTCAACACGTGACTTCTGACCATCATTGAATTTTCTTTTCTCGTTATACTTTTCAACAATACCTTTAATCATACCGCCAGTAAAAATTGCAAATGTAGTTCCTAACGGAAGATACATTCCGACACTGACAAGCATCGGGCTTTTAACATTCATCAGAATAAATCCGACACCCATTAACATTCCAACAAAAATGAGTATCCAGTCCATCTGACCGGCAACAATTCCTTTCGACAAAATTGCCATCAAACTTGCCTGAGGTGCCGGTAACGCATCTCCGCCAAAACCTGTTCCTCCGGATTTTATATCTCCTTCGTGAAGAATTAAAAGTGGAATGAACATAACTGCTGCCGAGACAACAACTCCAATCACATCGCCCACCTGCATTTTCCAGGGAGTTCCTCCGAGGATATGTCCTGCTTTCAGATCCTGAAGCATTTCACCAGCAACAGCGGCAGCAACGCAAACTACTGCAGCAACTCCAAGCACAGCGGCAACACCAGCTTCACCTTCCATTCCTAATGCGACCATCAGAATTGCAGCGATAACCAAAGTTGAAAGAGTCAATCCGCTGATTGGATTATTACTCGATCCAATAATTCCAACAAGATAGCCAGATACCGCTGCAAAGAAAAATCCTGCTACTATCATTACGATTGTAGCAACAAGCGCAGCAACGAAATCCTGAGCGAAATAATTGTAAATAAAAAATGTGGCGACTGCAGTTCCAAGTATTCCAATCATTACCCAGTTAAAGCTGATATCTTTTTCTGTTCTGATCTCAACAAAATCACCGGTTGCTGCTTTTTTCACATCACTAATTGATCTTGCTATGCCTGTCATTAAACTTTTTCTCATTCTCCATAAAGTATAAGCGGCACCGACTAACATTCCACCAATTGCAATTGGTCTAACATAATCTTTCCAAACCTGAACCATTGTAGTAGCCCAATCAAAATCTGCGGGTGTTTCAGTGTTAAAATATTTGAAGAATGCAATTGTGGGTGCTAGTAATCCCCACGCAAGAACGCCTCCACTAAAGTTTAGGGAAGCAAGCCGTGGACCGATTATGTAACCAACACCTATATATGCTGGACTAACGTCGGGGGAACGAAATAACATATGCCCCTTTCCAACCGTTATCAGTTGAGTCCATGAAGTAGCATACAGCTTGAACTGACCAAGCATTTGAATTAGTGCACCAATTCCCATCGCTCCAAATAAAAACTTTGAACCTCCTGTGCCGTGCCTTCCTGCTTTATGAATTTCTGCAGCAGCAACCGACTCAGGAAAAGGAAGCTCGACATCTTCAACCATCACTCTTCTGAGAAGCGCTACGAACATAATTCCCAGAATACCTCCGGCAATCATTATTGCAACTGATATCAGAAAATTTTCTGTGGTGAAAAATGGTACCCAGATTCCAGCAATGAAGAATGCAGGTAAAGTAAAAATAGCTCCAGCTGCAATTGACTCACCAATTGAACCAACAGTTCTGGTAAAGTTTTCTTCAAGGATTGAGCCTTTCAATATTTTAATTAAGGCCATTCCGATTACTGCTGCGGGATAAGTTGCAGCTATCGTCATTCCTGCTTTTAATCCAAGGTATGCATTTGCAGCACCAAGAACTACTGCTAAAATTAATCCAATGATTAATGCACGAATGGTAAATTCAGCCATTGAGGTTTCGGGAGAGACGAAGGGGACAAATCGTTTGGTCTCGGCCATATAATACTCCTTAACTACGTGAGAGAAATAGTTATTTTTCCGTGATGACGGATATTAGTTCCAAAAATAGTGACCAAATATAAACAGCTTTCTTTAGCTCATCAACAAAGAACCTGACCCTTTTAGGAGAATTATGTTAGATTTTAGCAATAATTAGGATAATTCTGCACACATATAAAAGTATATATATTCTGTCCGCTCATTTAGGATGTCTGATTTCCGATTTCGGATTTAAATTTTTGATTTAGAAGTTTTGTTGGTTGATACGAAAATTGCTGTTAGCTCATCAGCTTCATTTAGTAGCGATGCTATTTTGGATTTTGGCATCAATCCACTTTCAATTATCAACTCTAACCAAAAAGCTGATTTATCAGCTTCTTCTTCAACGATACTAATTTTATAAATGAAATCAGATTTAGATTTTGCCCTGCAAGCAGCTCGATAATTTGCACCCACAGAAGTTCCTGCTCTGAGAAGTTGATTCCCAATAACTCTACCTGCTGGATTATTTGGAAGTGCATTAACAAGTTTAGTTATTCGAAGTGCAAATTCCTTGGTTCGTTTTTTTAATTATTCTCGATTCATTTTTTAACTTCCAGATTGTTAATAAATTTCCATCCAAAATCGAAAATCCGCAATCCGAAATCAGAGGCTCAATTTTCGCATTCCAATATGGCAAATTGCAAAATCATATTTAACGGGATCGTTTGAATCAAACTTTTTTAGGTTATATTTTATCTCTTCAGCCATTAACCAGCTTACGTTTTTTCTTTTAGTGAGCTTAAGCTGCTTACAAATTCTTGCAACGTGAGTATCCACAGGAATTATAAGTTTTGAGGTCGATATTTCATGCCACAAGCCAAAATCAAGTTCATCTTTTCTCACCATCCAGCGAAGAAAAAGATTCATTCGTTTGCAGGCACTTCCCTTTTCTGGTAAAGGAAACATAAACTTCAGCCCCCGGTTCAAAGTACCAAATTCTTTTTGTGCTTTTTGAAGAAAATAATTTGAAAAATTTGAGATTGCATTTTTAGTGTTGTTGTCAGTTTCATTATATCCTGATAAAAATAATTTCTTAAGAGAACCGTAATCATCGTATGCAAAATTCAACAATTGAAATAAATGGAGAATATCTTTAGTCGAATAAAACCTATGAACGAAATTAGTTGGTAAATTCTTATTTGCCGCAATATTGCTAATGAACTCATAAGGTTTATTTTTTGCAATCAGTAGAAATGTATTGAGTGAGTTTATAATTTGCTTCATATTTCCATAAGCAAAAATTGAAGCTATAAATGCCATTACCTCAATATCCTTTTCATCTTTAAATAAATGAGGAAATTGAAGTGGGTCGGGCATTAATTGAGATTTGTCAAAAGCTTTGTAATGATATTCGAGTTTTTCCCGAAGGGATAAGTGTTTGAAATTCATTTTAAATGTGTCTATAAGATTTAATTCTAAATTATTGCTAAAAATTGTTAAATATTAGCTTGAATAGGGGTTGAAAAACAATTATAATTGGAATGAAAGCTAATCAATAATAAAATTAATGGTAATACTAATAAAAATATTTGCCATAGCATTTCTTTCCATTAACATACTAGCCCAGGGTGGAACGATAAAAGGAAAAGTTATTGATGCAGCAGATTCTGTGACCTTAATCGGGGCCAATGTTATTATTTTAGGTCATAATTTAGGAGCAGCAACAGATATAAATGGATATTATAAAATTAGTAATATCCCACCTGGCACCTATTCTATTAGAACTTCCTTTGTTGGATATGCTCCAACTGTTAGAGAAAATGTAAATGTGAAAAACTCTGATGACTTAATTTTAGATTTTGAACTTGAAGATGATTCAACCCTTCCGTCTATTGTTATTTTGGAAAAATCTTGGTTTGAGAAGATAATTCCAGCTTGCACACCACCTTGGTCTGTTGATATGATTCCAATTAGAGAAATTTATTATTTAAATATAGTGGAAAGATTCAAACTTAATCCGCCGGATGTGAAACCTGTTATGGTAGAACATCCCATTATTGAAAATTAATTATTCGGGTTTAAATTATGATTAGACAACTCGTAATTGTCTTTCTTCAAATAATGTTGATTTGTTCTTATAGTTTCTCACAAAGAATGTTACTGGATAATTCAATTGAAAATAAAAATCAATTGTTTGAATTATTTGGTGTGAAAAAACAATTAACTCAATACAAAAATATTCGGATGAATGACTCCACTTTAAATGGTTACTCGTCTCAAACTCTTTATATAGATTCTTTAGGTTATACAATTAAAGAAGAAAGTTTTAATTCATGGTCCAACCCGCCGAAATCTGAACACGAATTTAAGAGAGATAAAAATGGAAACGTAATTCAAATAATTTTAAACGGGAAGTTAGTTGAATCCAGAACGTACAACGACTCAAATAAAATTACGCAAGGTAGCTTATACGAAGCTGATACATTGTATGATAAATGGATTTTCAATTATGACTCCTTAGGAAATCAAATTGAAGCATTGATAGTATATCCCTCAGAAAAGACTAGACGATTTGTAACAAATCAATATGAATACATTTTTCAAAATTCAACTCCACTGATATTAAAGAAAATATATATTTCTGCTGGTGATACCATTATTTATTTTTATGATGAGCTAAATAGAATAAAAAAAGTCGTTAAAAAACAATGGGATAGTTCAACAGATTCTACTTTGTACTTTTATACTGGGGATTATTTTAAAGATTCATTAATCATTTACTATAATGATAAGATTGATAAATTAACCAGAGAGTATGATGAAAGGTTGAGATGCAACAGAATGATTTCGTATAATGAAGTTGATTCTATTATTCAGGATCTGATATTTGAATATGATGATTACGGTACAGAAATCAAAGACTCAATATTTATTGCAAATGATCTAGAGGTACCCCAAAAACCTTATGATGAAATGATGGAAGAGCAAATTGTTTCAAGGATGATTGTGAATGGGGAAGTTAGTTTTATTACAACTACAAGTTATTATCCAAATGGATTGTTACATAGAATGATTAAATATAATTATGATCAGAAAAGAATTGAAGAAACAAATTACGAGTATGAGTTTTATTAAATGAAATATTTACAATTGTTCTTGATTATCTCAATTGTTTTTATAAGTTCGAATTTCCCTCAACAATTCAACCAGCTCGCAGATGCAGTAATTAAAAAAGATACTGTAAAAATACAACAGTTGCTTCAATCCGGAGTTGATATAAACATTCAGCATCCAACTTCAGGCACAACAGTTTTAATGATTTCCAGCAGTTATTACTACTATGATGATATGGTTGAATATTTAATAGGCAAAGGTGCTGATGTAAATCTTAAAGACAGTGAAGGGAAAACTGCCCTGCTCTGGGCATCAAGCAATTCACTAGAGAATGCAAAAATATTAATTGCCAATAGTGCAAAAGTAAATGAAGCTGCAAATGATGGAATGACTCCCTTTCTTCAGGCAACATTAGGAGTATCGTCTGGAAAAGTTCCGATTGAAATGTGTGATTTGTTAAGAAAAAATGGTGCGAATATTAACGCAGAACTTAAAAGACAAAGTGCACTTAGATGGACTGCACTACATTATGCTTCGGCAAATGGTGATGCCGAACTAGTTAAATATCTTATTAAGCACGGTGCAAATGTTAATAAAGCTACAGGTGAAGGATCTACGCCTTTATTTCTTGCAAAGCTAGGTGAGTACGATGAAGTAATAAAAATTCTTAAAAATGCCGGTGCTAAAGAATAATACCCATTTGATAAAACTCTCCCATTTTAATTTACTTCCTGTAAAAAAGAACAATTCATATATTTGCACTCAAAATTGTTAAACAAAACAGAGGAATAAGTGAAGAGAACAAAATTTGCAATGGTATTATTTCTGTTAGTATTTCTATCGACTGTAAAAGCACAAAGCAGCGGTGTAGGTTTAGGGTTAATTGTTGGAGAACCAACCGGTATCAGCTTTAAATACTGGACCGGAAGCACAACAGCAATTGATGCAGCGCTAGCATGGTCATTTATTGATGAAGGTGCATTTCATATTCACGGAGATTATATTTTTCATAATATGCGGCTGATATCCGTCCCTGAAGGAATGTTGCCATTCTATTATGGTATAGGTGCACGATTGAAAACATCACACGATGCAAGACTTGGTGTTCGTGTTCCACTTGGATTGGCTTATCTTTTTCAAAATGCCCCAGTTGATATTTTCCTAGAAATTGTACCGATTCTCGATCTTACACCAAAAACAGATTTTAGCATTAATGCAGCTATTGGTGCGAGATACTTCTTTAATAATTAATTAATTCTTAACTCATCATTCATTCAACATAATTAAATGGAGGCTTTATGTTATACTTATCAAGGAATGTTTTAATCTTTCTTCTGTTATTGGGTTCCAAAACTTTCCTGTTTGCTCAAGATGCTGAAGATCAGGCAGCACAAATGCAAATCTGGACGGAATATATGACACCCGGACCAATGCACCAAATGCTGGCAAGTCAAGCTGGTGACTGGAAAACTATCAGCAGATACTGGATGGACCCGGCCGGTGAACCTATGGAAACCGAAGGAACTGGTAAAACTGAAATGATACTTGGCGGCAGGTATCAAAAATCAACTCACAAGTCTATGATGATGGGAATGCCAACGGAAGGAATATTTCTTATGGGATATGATAATGCGACTCAGGAATTTACTGCAGTCTGGATAGATAACATAGGCACCGGAACTGCAGTAGCCAAGGGCAGATATGATGAAAGTACAAATTCCATTACTCTGAACGGAGCAATGGTCGATCCTATGAGTAAGCAGGAAGTCAATTTCAGAGAGGTATTGAAATTTTTAGATGATGATAATCAGTTGCTTGAAATGTATGTGGTTTATAACGACCAGGAATTTAAATCGATGGAGATTGAATTTGTAAGACAATAAAATCAGCTGAACTAGTTATTTAAGCCGGGCATAATTCACCCGGCTTTTTTAGTATTATGGGGTTATGTTTAAATTTGGAAGAGTTATATGAAAAGTACTTGCGAATGAACAAAGACCTGAGAATAAAAATCAAATCTGGATTCAGCTTTTATCCCGTCACAAAAGAAAACTGGAAAGATTTTGAAAACTTGTTTGGTGAGAATGGTGCCTGTGCCGGATGCTGGTGTATGTATTGGCGAATGCGAAGAAAAGATTATGATGCACAGCGTGGTTCTGGTACAAAAAGGAAAATGAGAAATCTTATTAATAGTGGAATCATTCCCGGAATACTAGCTTACGATAATGATGTTCCTGTTGGGTGGTGTTCAGTCGCTCCACGAGAAGATTTCCCTGTGCTTGAAAATTCAAGAGTGCTGCAAAGAATTGATGATAAACCAGTGTGGTCAGTTGTGTGTTTTTATATCAATAAAAATTTTAGAAAAAAAGGATTGAGCATTGAATTGTTAAACGCTGCAAAAAAATTTGTGAAGATTAATAAAGGAAAAACTATTGAAGGCTATCCCGTTGAACCAAAGACAGGTAAAACTGCTGATGTGTTCGCGTGGACGGGATTAGCTTCTGCTTTTAGGAAAGCTGGATTTAAAGAAGTTATCAGAAGATCAGAAACTAGACCAATTATGAGATTTTCAATTAAGTAATTCATCTTACGCAAAGCTGTTAAACCTTCGAGGTTTTGCTAAAAAGGCAGTTAAATTATTAGCAAAATTCTTAATTATTTCAGGAAACCTCGAAGGTTTTTATGAAATGTGCGTAACGTAAGTAAGTAATTAAAAATTCGGAGTTATTAATGGCTGTTAAAAAATTTGAAAAAAATCTTTTATGTATCGGTGCAGGATACGTTGGCGGACCTACAATGGCAATGATTGCACACAAGTGTCCTCAATACAAAGTAACTGTTGTTGATGTAAATCCTGAAAAGATTGCAGCATGGCAAACAGATGACTTACCTATTTACGAGCCGGGCCTTCTTGAATTAGTTAAATCCTGCAGAGGTAAAAATCTATTTTTCTCGACAGATGTTAATAAAGGAATCAGAGAATCTGAAATAATTTTTATATCTGTTAATACACCCACAAAAACTTTTGGCGAAGGCGCTGGAAAAAGCGCTGACCTTCAATACTGGGAAAAGACGGCGAGAGATATTTTACGAGTAGCAAAATCAGATAAAATTATTGTAGAAAGATCAACCCTACCTGTGAAGACAGCAATTGCAATGGAAAGAATTTTAAGTTTAAATGACAAAGGGTTGAAGTTTGAAGTTGTATCAAATCCTGAATTCCTTGCAGAAGGCACAGCTATTAAAGATCTTGAAAAGCCTGACAGAGTTTTAATCGGTTCAAAGGAAACGAAAAGCGGTATAAAGGCACGTAAAGAAATTGTTGATATTTATGCTAACTGGATTCCAAGGGAGCGCCTCATAACAAGTAATCAGATGAGCTCAGAGTTATCGAAGCTTGCAGCCAATTCATTTCTGGCACAAAGAATTTCTTCAATAAATTCACTTTCAGCACTTTGTGAGAAAGTAGATGCTGATGTTAAGGAGGTTGCTCATGCAATTGGAAAAGATTCCAGGATTGGTGATAAGTTTCTTAATGCAAGTGTCGGTTTCGGAGGTTCATGTTTTAAGAAGGATATTCTTAATCTAGCTTATTTATGTGAAACTTTTGGATTGTACGAAGTTGCAGCTTACTGGGAAAGCATTGTTAAAATGAATGAATACCAGACTAATCGCTTCGTTCAGACGATAACTAAAGCAATGTTCAATACAATAACCAATAAAAGAATTGCTCTTTTCGGTTTTGCTTTCAAAGCAAACACAAGCGACACAAGAGAAACTGCAGCGCTTTATGTTACAAGAAAACTAATGATGGAAAAAGCACACGTAGTAATATCAGATCCGAAGGCCATTAAAAATGCAAAGGTTGATTTGAAAGAGTACGGAGATGATATTGAATACCAGGAAGATCCGTACAAAGCTGCTAAAGGTGCTCACGCAATTGCGATCATTACAGAATGGGATCTGTATAAGAATTTAGATTATGAAAAGTTATATCACGCTATGAAAAAACCAGCTTTTATTTTTGACGGAAGAAATATTCTTGATCACGAAAAGCTTTTCAGGATAGGCTTTGAGGTTCATCCTATTGGTAAACCGCCATTGGTTCACTTTAAAGAAAGTTAAATTGATTGGCTCATCGGGACTCTAAGATTTGATGAGCCTAATCATTTCTTTAACTGCTTCCTCAATTCCAACAATAACTGCACGAGCAATTATGGAATGCCCGATGCTGACTTCATCAACATCGCCAAGCTCTCTGAAAATTTTTATATTCTGATAGTTCAAACCGTGCCCTGCATTTACACCTAAACCTAATTTCTTTGCATGCTTTGCTGCGCCTCTTATTCTTTCAAGCTCGTCAAATTGTTCTTCTTCGGTAAGTGCATTTGCAAATACACCTGTATGGATTTCGATAAAGTCAGCACCAACTTCGGCTGATGCATCAATTTGCGGGATATCAGGTTCTGTAAAAATTGAGACTGCAATATCAGCATCATTCAGCTCTTTTATTGTTTCCCTGATTAAAGTGACATTGTCGATAACATTCAGTCCGCCTTCGGTTGTTAGTTCCTGTCTTTTCTCCGGAACAAGTGTAGCTAGTTCTGGACCCACGTCACATGCTATTTTTATTATTTCAGGTACAGCAGCCATTTCAAAATCGAGTTTCGTAGTTACAAGTTCACGGAGAAGCCTCACATCACGTTCGTTGATGTGTCTTCTGTCTTCCCTCAAATGAAAAACAATTCCATCAACTCCAGCTTGCTCGGCTATCAGAGCTGCAGTTACGGGATCTGGTTGACTCTCGCCTCTTGCGTTTCTTAATGTAGCAACGTGATCAACATTTAAAGTGAATCTCATTTTAGCTCCCTAAAAAATTGTTTTGATGATATTAAATAATGAATCTATCCCAACACCATAATCATTTGCTCTATACCTCAAAGTTGAAATCAAATCAATCGTAAACATTATTCCCATATGAGTAATAATACAATATAAAACTGAGTTTGTACGGAAAGCAAGAACTCCCAACGCTATTCCTCCAGCTATTGCACCGAATGTTTCAGGAGCCGGTTTTCCGTTATGCAAAATTACAAAAGGAATCATTTGTATCAGCACTGAATAATATCCGAATTTTTCTTTCAGACCGAACATCATAAAGCCGCGCCAGATAAATTCCCAGCTTATCATATACAACAACATCCCTGATTCATAAATAAAAAATTCTCCCCAGCTATTTCTTGTTGAAAGAAGATGAGGATATTTTGCTACAAAATCCGGGGTAGCTGAAAAAAACCAAATCGCCGGAAGCATCACTAAAAAGAAAATTGCAGACAATCCAAGTCCTATTTTGTAATCACCAAACTGTAAACCATAACTTCTTAAATCTTCCTTGAGAATAAATTTGATTATGATTATGGACAAAAGAAATAACGTTATAAAATCTCCTAAAAACCAGAAGAGATATTCATACAAATAAACATCAGGATCGTTTTGATAGTAGGAGAAAAAATTGATTCTGAAAAAATTTCTGGAAGTGTAATACCAGGATATTGTTTGAAGAATAGCCACCGATAGAAAAATAATTATAACTCTCCTATCCATTTCCCGAATGATTTCTATCAAGCGGCTTAATTCTTTTTTTAACCCTGAAGAATTCATAACATCAATTTAAAAGGTTAGAAATGTGGTCAACTCAAATATAAAACTGCGTGACATCATTTCACATTAAAAATGCTCAAATCAGCTAGAATTTCAAATTTTCTAACCTTGACAAAGATGTGACATAACGTTATTTTAGCACTCGCTTTTTTAGAGTGCTAATAAAATTAATAATCAATCAAGGAGTAAAATATGGCAAAATTAAAACTCAATCCATTGGCTGACAGGGTGGTAGTTAAACCCGCTGAGGCTGAAGAAAAAACCAAAGGAGGAATATTTCTTCCAGATACAGCAAAGGAAAAACCAGTTGAAGGAACTGTTGTAGCTGCTGGTCCTGGCAAATTTGCTGATAGTGGTGAAGTAATTAAGATGACGGTAAAAGTCGGTGACAAAGTTCTTTATGGCAAGTATAGCGGAACCGAAGTTACAATAGATGGTGAAGAATATCTCATTATGCGTGAGAGCGACATCTTCGCAATTGTTCCTTAACTAATTATAAATTGATAACAAATAGAGGTAAATAAATATGGCAAAATTAATTGTATATAATACTGACGCTAGAAGCGGCTTGAAAGCTGGAGTTGATAAACTGGCAAATGCCGTAAAGGTTACACTTGGTCCCAAAGGGCGTAATGTAATTCTTGAGAAAAAATTTGGTGCACCTACCGTAACTAAAGATGGTGTTACTGTCGCAAAAGAAATAGAACTTGAAGACGCAGTTGAAAATATGGGTGCTCAGATGGTTCGTGAAGTTGCATCCAAAACAAGTGATGTTGCTGGTGACGGAACAACTACTGCAACTGTACTCGCACAAGCAATTTACAGAGAAGGTTTAAAGAACGTAACTGCCGGTGCAAACCCTATGGATTTAAAAAGAGGAATAGACATTGCAGTAACTAAAGTCATTGCGTACTTAAAATCTATCAGCAAAGATGTTGAAGGAAGAAATGAGATTGCACAAGTTGGTGCAATATCAGCAAACAATGATAAATCAATTGGTGACCTGATTGCAGACGCAATGGAAAAAGTTGGGAAAGATGGAGTTATTACAGTTGAGGAAGCAAAAGGAACAGAGACTTCTTTAGAAGTAGTTGAAGGAATGCAATTCGATCGTGGTTATCTTTCTCCCTATTTTGTAACAGATGCTGAATCAATGGAAGCTGTGCTTGAAGATCCGATGATTTTAATACACGATAAGAAAATTTCAGCAATGAAGGATCTTTTGCCAGTTCTTGAAAAGATTGCTCAGCAAGGAAGATCATTACTTATTATTGCTGAGGACCTCGAAGGCGAAGCACTTGCAACATTGGTAGTAAACAAAATTCGCGGCACACTGAAAGTTGCTGCAGTTAAGGCTCCGGGCTTTGGTGACAGAAGAAAAGCAATGCTTGAAGATATAGCCACATTAACTAATGGAACCGTGATTTCTGAAGAGAGAGGGTTCAAATTAGAAAATGCAACTGTTTCTTACTTAGGAACAGCTAAGAAAGTTGTAATTGATAAAGACAACACCACGATTGTTGAAGGTGCTGGTAAAACTGAAGACATAAAGAAGAGAATAAATGAAATCAAAGCACAGATAGATAAGACAACATCAGATTACGACAAAGAAAAACTTCAGGAAAGATTAGCTAAACTTTCCGGTGGTGTTGCAGTTCTTAAGATTGGTGCTTCAACAGAAATTGAAATGAAAGAGAAAAAAGCCCGTGTTGAAGATGCATTGCACGCAACCCGCGCAGCAGTTGAAGAAGGAATTGTTGCAGGTGGTGGCGTAGCTTTAGTAAGAGCAATTAATGTTCTTGATAAAGTTGAAGGTGAAAACCTTGACCAGACTACAGGAGTTAAGATCGTACAGAAAGCTCTTGAAGAACCACTGAAGCAGATTGTAAACAATGCAGGTGTTGAAGGATCAGTTGTATTACAAAAAGTTAAAGAAGGCAAAGATGATTTTGGTTTCAATGCTCAAACTGAGAAATATGAAAACCTAATCAAAGCTGGTGTTATTGATCCGACTAAAGTTACCAGAACTGCTTTAGAGAATGCTGCATCAGTTGCTTCTTTGCTTGTAACTACCGAAGCTGTAGTTTATGAGAAGAAAGAAAAAGAACCATCAATGCCTCCAATGCCTCACGGTGGTGGTATGGGTGATATGTATTAAGCAAATCCCATTTGGGGTTAATTCAAGGCGGGTTGATGCCCGCCTTCTTTTTTTTAAACCAATCCATCTTTGGTCTAAGTTTTGTTGAACCTTAGCACTTGAAAAGATATTAAACCATTATATTCACTAAATATCACGTAAATAAGAACCTAATGCTCAAATTAACCAACCTTACAAAGAAATTTGGCAATTTTACCGCTGTAAATAATATCAATCTTGAAATTAATGCAGGTGATTTTTTCGGGTTTCTTGGTCAAAATGGAGCCGGCAAAACCACCACAATCAAAATGATTACAGGCCTATACGCTCCCACAAATGGAACTGTTCAAATTGGCGGATTTGACATTCAAAAAAATCATATAGAAGCTAAAAAACTTATAGGTTATATACCCGACCAGCCTTTCCTTTATGAAAAATTGACGGGCAAAGAGTTTCTGTTTTTCTGCGGTGGACTTTATAAAATTGAAAAGAATAAATTGAAAAAAATAATTGAAGAAACTATAGATCAATTAAAGATTGATCAATGGGTAGATAAGCGAACCGAAGAATATTCTCAAGGGATGAAACAGAGAATTGCTATTGCCTCGGCATTACTTCACAATCCGAAACTTCTTGTTGTTGATGAACCGATGGTCGGGCTCGATCCGCAGAGTGCTCTGATCGTCAAAAATGTTTTAAAGCAGAAAGCTTCAGAAGGTGTTGCAATATTTATGTCAACTCACAGCTTGAATGTAGCGGAAGAAGTTTGCTCGAGAATCGGAATCATTAAAGATGGTCTGATGATATTTGAAGATAAAAAAGAAGTGGTTGAAGAGATTATAGGAACAGATCATCAAAACCTTGAATCGTTATTCCTGCAAATGACAAAGTAAATGAGTCTTTTACTTCACATATTAAAATTCAAAATACTCACTTTTATTAAGCTCCAGGATGAACTCAATTTTAAGTCTCTTATAAAACAATTAAGTGCATCAGTAGTTTATCTACTTTTTGCAATTGGTATTTTCTTTTTTACGCGCAACATCATTACGTATCTGATCGAAGATGCGAAAATTGGAATGTTCCTGCTTCACAGGTTTGTTTTTGTTGTGCTGTTCATTTTCTTTATGACTGTCAACATCGGGAACATCGTTGTTTCATATTCAACATTTTTTAAATCAAGAGAAGTTGGCTTCCTAATAACAATGCCAATTTCATTTGAAAAAATTTTTCTCATAAAATTTCTTGATAATTTTTTCTACAGTTCCTCAACACTTCTACTAATGGTGAGTGCTGCATTAGCAGGTTACACATCATACTTCGGGCTTCCCTGGTATTTTATTCCATTTGCTGTTGCGTTTTTAATACTGCCCTTTATGTTCATCGCAGGAACTCTTGGTGCAATTACTCTTCTTGTAATTATGAGGTTTGCCGCAACATTTGGAATTAAAAAAGTACTTGTTGCAATAGCCTCAGTCTATGGAACAGCCGTTATATTATTTTATATCTTCAGCAGCCCTGTTCAATTGGTTACAAAGGTATTTGAATACTTTCCGAACATAAATAATTATTTTGGTTTTTTGGAAAGCCCCATAATCAAACTGCTGCCAAATCATTGGGTCGCAGATGCTCTCTACTGGATTTCTTCAGGAAGATTTATTGCTGCAGGCTGGTATTTTTACCTTTTGATAGTGGTCTCGATTTTGTTCCTCCTGTTCTCTCTTTACCTGGCAAAAAAATGGTTTTACAAAGCGTGGCTGGTATTCTTAAATCTTTCTGGTGAACTTTCAGTCAAGAAAAAAAGTAATGGTAAAGTGATCTGCACCTTTGAGAATAAATCATCACTCAAACCAAGACGCGAGGCATTAGTAAAGCGTGAGCTGCTTTTATTTATAAGAGAGCCAAGCCAGTGGACTCATTTTATTATAATGCTGTTCCTAATCACAATTTTTATTTTGTCTCTCTCGAATATTGACGTGATGATTTTGAACGCATACAACATCTACCTGAAAACACTTATCTACCTGATAATTTATCTATTCAATGTTTTTCTGATTGCCTCAATGTCATTACGGTTTATTTTCCCGCTTATTAGTCTTGAAGGCGAAACAATCTGGAAAATCAGAAGTGCTCCACTGGACTATAAAAAGCTAATGCTAACGAGATTATTCATTTACTTCTCAGTCATCTTTGTAATCGGACAGCTTCTTAATTTCGTTTCGAACTATCAGTTTTCAATTATGTTAGCTTTAATTTCTCAACTGAATACTGCATGCGTTACAATTACTTTGGTATCATTAAACTTTGGTATGGGTGCGGCGTATGCAAATTACAAAGAGAAGAATCCAATCAGAGTTGCTTCATCACAAGGAGCTTCACTCACTTTTTTATTTACAATAATCTATCTAGTGTTTCTGGTTGTTTTATTGTTCGCACCTTTGACAAATTATTTTTACGCAATGGATAAAGGAAGCTTTGCTTCGCTTTCTCAATTGCTTTATACAAGTGCAATACTCGGAATGATATCATTTATCGTATCATACCTCAGCATAACAAAAGGTGTGAGGCTCTTTAATAAAGATATTTGAAATTATTTAGGGTGAGGGCTATTATTAATTATTACTTTTAATGGAAATCTAGACAGCTACGCTAGACTCTATGAATTGTCTTTTCAGATAATATCTATCTTCTCGGTAGGAACAGAAAGCTTTTCAACGATATTGTTTTCATTAATAATCACAGCGCTTAGTTTGTTGCCAGAGCAGGCTGCAGTGTCAATATAAACTGTATCACTGGCTTCATCGTAAGAAACTTCCTCAAATCTTGTATGACCAACTACCTGCAGTTTTCCAAGATTAGCAAGTTTGTCTCTTGTCCATAAAATTCCGTGATCGCTATTTAAATCTTTTTCGATAATGTTTAGGAGTTTCTGTTTATCCGAAAGAGGATGTTTGCCAAGCTTTCTTGAATAATGATTTGAAATTCCCGCATGACAAACAAAACAATCACTTAAATCAAGAATTAATGGAGCTTTTATAATGAAGTTAAGATGCTTGTTCATTTCAGCGAAGCGATTGCTGTATGAATCCAGTGTAGTCTCTGAACCATTAAATACCCAGGATCTTCCCAGCATACTGGAGGGATGTTTTATAAAATAATAAAACATATAATCGTGGTTGCCGGCGGTGAAAGTTATTTTGTTCTTTCTTACAAACTCAACAACCTCATAGCTGTACTTCCCTCTGTCCACAAGGTCACCCACTGCACATACCGGAATATCCGGATACTTCTTTAAAATTAGAGCGTAAAGTTTTTTAAGAGTATGAAAACAACCGTGAATATCCCCAATTACTGCTACCATAGTTAGATGTGTCTCGTTTCTTTTGCGTATTTAGTTAATTTGTCGCGGAACTTTGGATGGGCTATTCTTATTAGTTCCCTTGCTCTTTCCTTTAAAGTTTTTCCAAAGAGTTGAGCAACTCCATATTCAGTTACAACATAATGCACGTCTCCACGAGATGTAACCACACCGGCTCCGGGATTTAGTTGAGGAACGATTCGGGAAACTTCACCATCTTTTGTAATTGAAGGAAGAGCTATTATTGGTTTTCCTCCTTCGGAATGAGCTGCCCCTCTAATAAAATCTACCTGTCCGCCAATACCACTGAATATTTTTGTTCCGATTGAATCAGCGCAAACCTGCCCGGTTATGTCAATTTCGATTGCAGAATTTATTGCAACCATCTTTTTGTTCTGCGCAATTATAAAAGGATCGTTTACATATTCCTGAGGATGAAATTCTATCACAGGATTGTTATCAATAAACTTAAATACTCTTTTTGTACCTAAGACAAATCCAACGATAATTTTTCCAGGATGAATTGTTTTTTCCTCTCCATTAATGATTCCCTCTTCAACAAGGCCAACAATTCCATCGGAAAACATTTCAGTGTGAATACCAAGATTTTTTCTATCATGTAAATACTTCATCACAGAATCAGGAATAGCGCCAATTCCCATTTGCAAAGTTGATCCATTTTCAATTAATTCGGCCGTGTTTTTTCCGATAGCATCGTAGATCTTCATCATTTCCTCAGTGGTATTAGGATCAACCTGAGGCAGCTCAGAAATTGCCTCTGTGTGTTCGACTATATGATGAATTTTATTTATATGAATAAAACTATCGCCCAGGCTTCGGGGCATTTCACTATTGATCTGAGCAATTACAACCTTTGCTTTTTCTGCTGCTGTTTTTATTGTACCCACATCAACTCCATAGCTGCAGAAACCATGTTCATCAGGTGGTGAAACGTTGAGCAACGCAACATCGACAGGAATAATATTTCGTTTGAAAAGAAGAGGCACTTCAGAAAGAAAGATAGGAATAAACTCGGCTCTACCTTCGTGGAGAGCTTTACGAACATTGGCACCCACAAAAAAAGCTTTGTGCTTAAAATGTTTTTCCATCCCGGGATTTACATAAGGAAGCTCGCCAACAATAAGAATATGGTATATAGTTACATTTTCCAGTTCATCTTTTCTTCTTACCATTGAACGAACCAATTCAAGTGGTACGGCACAACCGGGCTGAACAACTACGTTATCACCAGACTTAATGCTCTTCACAGCATCATCGGCAGTAGTTAATTTTTTACTATAAATATTATAGAGATTAACCGGTAAATTTTTTTTTCTTATTTCTTCCACAGTTAGCATAATTTTTATTTTTTCTTTTACAAGATGATATTCACAAAGACATCATCAGGATCTTTAATTAGTTGAAAATACGTGGAGCTTTTTGTAAGCCACTTCAAACGATTCAGCAATTGATTCATTGGTGCACGTTCCGTTGTAGGTGCAAACTCCTTTAGCTAATCCTTCATCACCGAGTAGTGCCGGAGTTAAGCCGTTGTCTGCAATATCGTGAACATAATCGAGAACCGCATTATTCAAACCGTAACTTGCAGTGCGGGCAACAAGTGCAGGCATATTTGGTACGCAATAATGAATTACGTTATGCATAGTATAAACGGGATCTGAAATTGTAGTTACTCTGCTTGTTTCAACACATCCACCCTGATCAATCGAAACATCAACAATGACTGCACCTTTCTTCATTTCCTTAACCATCTGCTCAGTTACAAGATGCGGAGCCTTTTCTCCTTTTATTAAAACCGCACCAACAAGCACATCCGCAAATTTCACACCACGCGATATGGTATAAGGGTTAGCCATTACGGTAGTAACTCCTCTGTGAAATTCAGTTTCTATCTGTCTTAAACGTGATAAATCTCTGTCAATTACTATTACCTGTGCACCTCTTCCCAATGCTGCTTTTGCTGCGGTAACTCCTACGACTCCAGCACCTAAAATTACAACTGCGGCAGGAGCGACTCCCGTAATTCCACCGAGTAAAATTCCTCTGCCGCTTTTTGTAAAACTTTCAAGGTAACGTTCCGCAACTTGTATGGATAGTGGGCCAGCAATTTCACTCATTGAGTGTAGGATTGGTAAACGTGAGTTATGTTCAATTAGCTCCAAACCAATAGCAGTTATCTTTTTGCTGAGAAGTTTTTCGAGAACATTTTTTTTACCCATGGTAAGAAGAAGAAAAGATAAAAGTATCTGGTTATCAACAAGTAGAGCAGCTTCTTCTTCTGTGACGGGAGCTACCTTCAGAACCATTTCAGCTCTGCCAAATGCTTCTTCTTTACTGTATACAATGGTGGCGCCAACTTCACGATATTCCTGATCTGTAAAGTGGCTGGCTTCACCCGCACCGCTTTGAAAATAGACTGTATGACCGGATCTGATTAGTGAGTCAACACCAGCAGGTGTAAGTGGTACTCGCTTTTCTTCCCAGCGAGTTTCAGTTGGTATTCCTATTCTCATTTAAGTATTCACTTTTTGTTTTCAAAACTACTTATTAGCAAAAATAGATGCAACCTGAATCGGTTATCATACTTAAAAAACAGGCGTTAGTGCTGGTTTTTTTTCGAGAACATTGATTACATTCCTAACAGCAAGCTCTGCCATTCCATCTCTTGCTTCTCTAGTTGCACTTCCTAAGTGAGGAAGCACCAACACATTCGTGAATTTGAGTAATTCAGGATTTAAGTACGGTTCATTTTCAAAAACATCAAGCCCAACTGCCATTATTTTCTTACCTTTTAATAAGCGGATAAGCGCTTTCTCATCAATGATTTCTCCGCGTGTTGTATTTATTAAAATTGAATTTCTTTTTAATTGATTTAATTTTTCCTGATTTAAAAAATGATATGTCTGACTATTCAAAGGAAGATGAACTGAAAGTATATCAGAATTTTTAAGCAAATAATTCAGTGAGACCTTTTTTGCAGCAGTCTCCTTTTCGAGCTTTTGATTTCTGTTGCTGTCAACATAAATGATATTAGTTCCAAAAGATTTTGCCCGCCTGGCAACAGCACTTCCAATTCTCCCTGCACCAAGTATTCCAAAAGTTTTATCTTTCAATTCCATTCCAAGAAGCAGCTTTGGTTTCCACCCTTTAAATCTCTTTGATCTCATTAATTCCTCACCTTCTCTCAATCTTCTTGCACAGGCAAGTACCAAAGCCATTGTAAGATCTGCAGTTGATTCAGTCAAAACATCGGGAGTGTTTGTTACGATAATTTTCTTTTTCATTGCATAATCAATATCGATGTTATTATAACCTACCGCATAGTTAGCTACTATTTTACATTTAGGCATTTGATCTATTACTTCTTTATCAATTTTCTCAGTAAGAAGTGAAATCAATGCTTCGCAACTATTAATTTTTTCGAGAAGAAGTTTTCTGGGAATCGGCTGGTCTTTTTTATAATAATCGAATGATATCTTTTTTTCCTTTAATAACCTGAATGCTATTTCAGGAAGTTCCCTTGTAATAAAGACTTTCATAACACAAAAAGAAAAGAATTAATTTTTAACTGAATAACAACTTTACAATAAACAATGCTCCGAGTATTCCTGCAACATCCGCTATCAATCCAACCGGAAGAGCGTGTCTTGTATTTTTAATATTTACCGAACCAAAATAAAGAGCTAAAACATAGAATGTAGTTTCTGTGCTGCCGTAAAATGTTGAAACTAATATTCCTATAAATGAATCAGGACCATAAACAGCAAGATTTTCTGACATAATTCCAAGTGAACCGCTTCCGGAAAGTGGTCTCATCAAAGCCATAGGTAATGCTTCCGCGGGCATTCCAACTAAACTTGTGACAGGCTTAAGAATGAAGATTAGCCATTCCATAGCACCTCCTGCTCTGAAGATTCCAATTGCAATCAACATTGCAACAAGGTAAGGAATTATTTTTACTGCAATGTTAAATCCATCTTTAGCCCCTTCCACAAAACTTTCATACACCTTAACTTTTTTGATGGCACCGTATCCAATAAAAACAATTATCAACAATGGAATAGCAAGCTTAGATACTACTTCAATTACATTCTTAAATCCTTCTGCAGAAATAAATGAAAGTAATCCTCCTACTTTAGAAGCCAGGCCAGTAATAAAAAATAATACTATTACCAGAATTGCAACTAAAGCCAATCCAATAAATTTTAAATTCTTTTTGAACCAGTCTAAAAAGCTCCATGATTCCAAATAAAACTTTTCAATTATTTTAGCAGCAGTAACTCCGGCAACCGTTGCGCAAAGTGCTCCAAAAATTGTTGTACCAATTATGATTGCGGGATTCGAGCTGCCTGATGCTGCCCGAACAGCGATTGCAGTTGCAGGAATTAGTGTTAATCCAGCCGTGTTAATTGCAAGAAAAGTAACCATTGAGTTTGAAGCTGTTCCTTTATTGGGATTAATTTTTTCCATCTCTTCCATCGCTTTCAATCCGAATGGTGTAGCTGCATTTCCCAACCCAAGCATATTAGCAGATATATTCATTATCATCGAGCTCATTGCTGGATGATCTGATGGAATTTCCGGGAATAATCTTTTAGTGAACGGTTTAAGTGATCTTGCAATTATTTTTATTAATCCCGCTTCTTCTGCAACTTTCATTACCCCAAGCCACAATGCCATAATACCAATTAAACCAAGTGCAATAGTTACAGCAGTTCCTGCATATTCAAGTACTGCATTGGTAACAGCGCTCATTTTTATAAAAGATGCAGTATCAAATATTATTTCTGCTTTGAAAGAATTTTCAGCAATTCGTTCATTGAGTTTTATGCTGCCGGTAAGATCATCTTTTTCACCTGAAGCAATAGCCATCTCTTTCCAAATCGATGGAAAGTTATCATCAACTTTTATAGAAATAAATCCTGTCGCTAAATCTCTACTATAATTAACAACAGCATCAACTTCTAAATCTGAGCTAATCCTATCATTATAAAAACTATTAAATTCAGAAGAAGTTAATTGAACTTTAGCTGATTGGTTACCGTCTTGAATCGTATCAAAATTTTCATTGAAGGAGATAGTGACTTTGAGCGGAGTATCGTTCTTGTATCGATTAGTGCTGCTATTTATAATATCTGTAGTTAGTGCAGCACCAACGCCAAGCAATATTAAGGCTACCCAGATAAAGTTCAGCACAAATTAATTCCCGAATTTTATTTAGAAGAGATTAAGAAGATATAATCACTCATAAAAAACATTTTATCAATAGCCCATTTCATCATAAGCAAGAAGTTCTTCTGAGTCGACAAACAGAAGTTTACCTTTAGTTTGAGTTTCTTTTTCAGGGAGAATCAGTTTACCAGAATACTTCTCAATAAAGCTTTGAGCAATATCCCGAATGGTTTTTTTCTCTTCTGCTTCACGAACAATACCGGTTACTACTATAGAAAAAAGCCTGTATAACGGATCTTTTTTCTCAATCAACTCTTTAGTGACATTCTTATCATTTAAAATGGTAAACTTTGCCAGAGTATCTAATTTGATTGTTCTTAGAAGCTCTTCGTTATCAAGATAAAAGAAAACGTTTTTATTCTGATAAACAAAAATAGTTGCAAACTGTGCAAAGCTTTCCTTCTGCAGCGTTACCGTAACGACTCCGCCTTGTGCCGAGCTAAGTTCTTTTTCCACAAGTGAAAGATCTCTGATAACTTTAATTTTTTTATTCATTTTATTAAACCTGTTTGCGCTTTTGCTAATTTAATTTCTGCGTTATCCTGGATTGGATGCACTGCTTATTTTCATCTGTGAAGATGCAATTTTTACAAGCATCCAAATTTACGGAATAGTTACTATTTCTGATCGAATAAATCATCGATTTAATACCTGATTTTATAGTCTGATCCGCTGACTCATCAAAATTAAAAATGAATGGATTATCAGGATATTTAATGAAGATGATTCTGCCCTCAATCTCGTACTTTTGTTCAAAAAGTCTGGAAATAATATAAGCATAAAACTTTAGCTGAGGTAAATATTTTTGTGAGTTCGCATCAATTTCGTTTGGATTGATATAATCTGTTTTATAATCAACTATTATGAGCTTTCTATCTTCGATTATAAGCTTATCGAGAATTCCGAAAAGGTAAAAATCCTCTTCTCTTAAATAAGCTTCAAACTCATTTCTGTAATTTGTAAATGAACTGATAAACCTGAACTCATCTGAATTATAGAATAGGTTCAAGTCATTCATAATTTCTGTTTTTAATGATTCGGGGATTTCTCCGTTAAAATTATTTTTTGACTTTTCCTCAACGAATTCCGGCAGGTAATTCCAACTAATATTTTTCCTGAGGATATAATGAATTAACTGTCCCTTGAACTTTGAAAATTCAGCAAGGTTGGAGTCATCATCAAATAAATAAGAAGTCAATTCGTTTCTGTTATAATCTTCCTCAAAGTTAAGCTTAGAAACGCTTCGGAACCGATATGACTGCTGAATCAAATCTCCGAGTTTGTAATTATACTGAAGATTGTACTTTAGCGGACAGGTTGAGAATGTCGAAAATCTTGTAGCGGAAATAACCTCACCTTTGGACTCATCTTTAATTCCGGATAAGATCAATTTCTTGTTGCTTATCTCAAATTCATTTTTTTCAATTAATTTTTCAGAGTATTCGATGTTTCGATTTATCGGTATTTCTAATTTTACTGATTTGGTCAGGTTTGAGTAAGTTTCGCTGACTTTTTGCAGGAAAATAAGTTCTCCTTCAAGCGTGATTTTGTCTGAGGTTAATTCCTGATGCAAGCCCTCATTAAGCAACGCTGCAAAAGATTTTTTTTTAGCTGATTTACCTTCATTCGTGTATGTAACGAAAAGAAAATCTTTAGCTCTGGTCAGGCCAACATATAACAATCTTTTTAACTCAGCAATTTCTTTTTTTGACTCGATGAGATTATACAGTCCAACAATCGGAGCAGAATGATAATCTCCAAAATAATTTTCACTTAGTGGAACTTTCGTAAGCAGTCCAAAGTTTTTGTCTATGGTGAAAGATCTCGACTTGACTTTATTAACTTGAGTTGTGTCATTGCATTTGAATAAAAATACCGCCGGATATTCCAAGCCTTTGGCCTGATGAATTGTTAGAATATTAACTCCATCACTTACTGCCTCAATATGACCTTGTGCTTCATCACCAGAGCTGGAAATAGCATCAATTAAGAAAAAAACATAATCATAGAGTGTATTGAATTCATCATTAAAAAATTCATTTGTGATGGAAATAAGTTTGTTCAGATTGGAAATTTCCTGTGCACCATCAATTCGTGATGCAATTGTTGAAATGAAATTAGATTCTTTCAATATTTTTCTGAGAAGCTGTGAAATGTTAACTCTGTTTGAAAGTTCTTTATTTTCGTTCAGGATACTAAATATTTTTTCCCAGACTTTTTTCTGAGATACAGAGGCCGATTTTATTTTTTCCCAGAAAGATTCGCCTTCAAACATTGAGAGTTCAAGTATATTCACGTCAGAAACTAGAAAGAATGGCGAGCGCAGAATTCCAATTAGCGCAGCATCATCTTTATCATTGAGCAGAAATGCAAAATAGTTATAGATATCGCTTATGCTCTGCTTTTGATAGAATCCCGTTCCTCCAACTACTTTGAAAGGAATTTGATATTTTATAAAAGCGTTCTGCAGTTCAGTAAATGCCGCACGCTTACGAACAAGAATTGCTATCTCATTCCAATTTGTCAAGTGATCTTTGTTTTCCTGCTTGAGCCTGATAATTCTTTTCGCAACGAGTTCGGCTTCAATTGTTTCTTCCTGTTCTGCAATCAGAAATTCTACCTGTCCTTTGAAATCATCAGAGCGGGCACAAACCAAATCGGAAGCAGAAACTTCGTTGAAGAATAAACAGGGATCTTTGAATAAATTGTTAAACAATGAATTGACGAAAAAACAAATAGCCGGAGCCATTCGAAAGCTATCGGGAAGCGTTAATAATGAATCATTTCCGTGAACTTCGTGAATATCCGTTTTTGTTTTTGAAAATACCTGAAGCTCAGCATCACGAAACCGGTAGATGCTTTGTTTTTCATCTCCAACAATAAAGAAATTTCCTCTTTTCAAATCATCAACCAGCGGAAGAAATATTTCATATTGAATTTCATTTGTATCCTGGTATTCATCAACTAATAGAAATTTGTATTTGCCGGAAAGTGCTTTCCTAACAGATTCATTTTCCAGTAATGTTTTTGTTTTAAGTAAGATATCCTCGAAATCAAGAACTCCCATCTCTGATTTCTTGAATTCATACGCATCAAGAACATCTTTGAAGATACGAACCAATGCCAGCCCGTATTTAGCGAGTTCTCTTTCGATGATTTCGTGGTTCTCATTAAAATCTATTTCACTAAAATCGCTAAAGAAGTTTTCAACAACATTTACCGAGTTTTGAATCTCAGTTTGTTCTGTTGAAGGAAGGTAACCTTGCTTACGCACACTTCCATCCTTAATTAATACCTTATCACGCAATTCCTGAAGTTTCCTCAAAACATTAATTTCATCATCTGTAGATTTTATTGATTCCAAAAAGGATTTTATTTCTGTCGCCAGCTTATTCTTTGAATTGAATTCGAGAACTTTGTTGTTAACAATTTTAAGCTGAGTGAGAACTTCAGGTAATATTTTTTCAAAAACTATTTTAATATTCGACTTAAATAGTTCAAACAAGTGCTTTGCAATTTCTTTGTCATTAAACCCATAGTAATTATCAATAAGATGTAAGACATTCTTTCTTTTGGCAATCAGCTCCGAAAGTTCACTAACCAAATTCACTTTTGAGCCTACAAGCCTTATTAAATATTTTACATCCGATTGCTCCCTGGTTTCCTTTAACATCTCTCTAAATTTGGTCTCAATCGATAAATCAACTAACTCAGATGCTTTTTGCTCATTTATTGGAATGAAGTTCGCATCAATTTGAGCTTCGACAGGAAACTCCTTCAAAAGATCGATGCAGAAGGAATGAATTGTTGAAATCTTTGCAGAGACAAGCTGTTTCCTGATTTTTTCTATGCGATTTCTGAGTTCATCATTGGCTGTTATTAATAATAACTTATTTAGTTCTTCTGAAATTCTTTTGTAAAGTTCACCGGCAGCTTTTTCTGTGAAAGTAATTGCTGCAACCTGACTAAGTGGAGTTGAAGTATTAATGATAATCTCGAGAAATCGCTGAGCGAGAACAAAGGTTTTTCCCGATCCTGCGTTTGCAGTAAGTGAAATGGATTTATCAATAGTAAGCGCTTTGCTTTGATGCGGAGTGAGAATGCTCATATCAGGCTTCTTGTTTGGGACTCTTCAAAGGTATCTTTATTCCGAAAATTGTTCCTGATGTATTAGATGAGATTAGTTTTATTTCGCCGTTAGTATTTTCGAGAAATCTTTTTATCAGCTTCAGTCCTAAGCCAAGTCCCTTCTCTTTTGTGGTGAAGTTTGCTTCAAATATTTTATTCTGTATTTCAGGAGCTATTCCGTTTCCATTGTCAGCTATATTTATTATAGAATTCCCATCCCCGACTGATAAATCAACATTAATAATGCTCGCTCTTGCCTGAATTGAATTCCTGATAAGATTAATGAACATACGCCGCATCTGTGAATTATCTGATTCAACAAAAACTTTTTCAGTATCGGTCTTGAATTTAATTTCTGCTTCTTCATCTCCAAACAGATGAATTGTATCTTTCAGTACCGGGATGAGATCAAATTCTTCAAGCTTGAGGCTCGGCATTTTTGCAAATGAGGAAAACTCAGAGGCAATCAGACTAAGACTTTCTATCTGGTTAAGTATTGCCTGAGAAAGTTTTTGTAAGATTTCATCGAATTCAGATTTTTTATCGTTATAAGCTGCAACAAGCTGCTGAACAGATAGCTTCATAGGAGTGAGAGGATTTTTAATTTCGTGAGCTACCTGTTTTGCCATTTCCTTCCAGGCGCTTTCCCGTTCAAGTTCAGCAATATCATTCTGATTTTTCTGAAGCTCACTTGTCATTGCGTTGAAGCCATCAAGCAATTCTTTCAACTCACCTTTTTCTTTATTCTTAAGCTGAACGCTCAAATCTCCCTGAGCTACGGCATTTGTCGCTCTCGTAAGCTGCCTGATTGGTGAAGAAATCTGATTAGCAAAAAGAGTACTTAAAAGCGTTATCACTATCACCGCAAATGAATAAACTCCAAACAGAAAAACATCTGCATCCACCGGAGAATAAAAAAGTTCAATTTTGTTAAAGGCATCATTCACACCAAGAATAAAAGCTCTGTCATCAAAATCTATTTTACGATAGTAGGCATCAAAGACATAATTATCAATTGATTCTTTAGTCAATGACTCACGATAGCTAAGATAGTTCAGATTATAGTGGACTGCAGATTTGAGCTTGCCGGGAATTAATCTATTATCAAAATACTCTTTTCTTGAGCTATAAATCCTTTCAGAGTTTTCATAAATAGTAAAAGCTATATTCAATTCTTTACCAGCATTTTCAAATGCTGTTAAAAAATCTCTGTTCAGATGTTTCTGCTTTTGAGCTTTTATGTGGTTCTCTAAGTACTCCGATCTTTTACTGAGCTCATTAAAAATTGCTGTATTAGTACGCTCACGAACTACTTCCCTGTTGTAAACCGCCAGTGCTATGATAGGAATGATAGATACTAATAAAAACGCACCCAGTAGTCTTGTTCTGAATGTATACTTTAACCTGAGAAACCTGGATAGGATAAGTATGAACACAAGAATTAGAATGAATATTGAATGAACAATAAAAATTTTGAAAAAGTTAAAGAGGCTCCACGTAATTGCTTTGTCTTTAATCGCTACTGCAGTTGTTTTATCTGCGCCGTCCCAATTTGATTTTAATATATATGTTATATAATCTTCACCATAAACTGATAGGTTTATCCAGCCGTCACCATCAGGAGATAATTCAACTTTGAATATTTGTTCCCTTTGTTCCTTCGAAGGAAAAATATTTCCACGGACCTGAAGAAGTTTACCATCATAAAATTCAAACACCCTGACAAGATTTAAATCAACAACTGAACCCAAAGCAGCTTTATTTGATTCGAGAAAATTGGGGAATTCAGCCGCACCAAGGTTTTCAACATTGAACTTTGCTGCAACAGCAATGTATCCTGTTACGATGCTATTGTTTTCAACAGCTACGACTCCGGCAAAGCTAACACCAGCTTTTTCTGATGAATCAATCTCGCTTATTGAGACTCCTGTTTCATTTTTTTGCCTTAATAGTTTTTGATAATCAACCGCCTCGTCAAATCCAACCGTAAATCGTCCGAGCGGATTAAAGTTCCTGTCAAATATCACTAATTCAGAACTTAACGATTCTCTTTGTAACGAACTTTTACTCCAGGCAATAAATGCCTCAGAATCATAATTTGCATTTAGTTTATGCAGAGAAGAAATCAATCTTTCATTCTGTGTTGAATTCCTAAGAGTTTCATTAACAAGATAAGAAAGCAGTTCTTTGTTAGCTCTGTTTACCTCTGAAGCAATTACCTTCAATGATCTTTTTTCGAGTTCCAGATTAAAATAATTTAACATTGATATTGCGATTACTGAAGCAATCAGAGATGAGTAAATGATATTGACGGAAATATGTTTAGCCCTGAAAGTAAGATTTCCTACGACAAGAAATATCAAAGAGAAAAAGGCAAAGAACATTATTGGAGTTATTAATGGTTCCGATTGCCTTAGAAAAAATATGAAGCAGAAAACCTGAATAAGAACAAATAAAATAATGAACCGGAAAATCGAGTTATCATCTCTTAATAACTTCAAATATTTTCCTAATAGGAGTATAAAAGCTATTATC
Source organism: Ignavibacteriaceae bacterium (assembly GCA_035478175.1). Lineage (GTDB taxonomy): Bacteria > Bacteroidota > Ignavibacteria > Ignavibacteriales > Ignavibacteriaceae > IGN2. The sequence goes on along the minus strand of DATIJX010000174.1, from coordinate 30,078 downwards.
ACAAAAACAGCAGCTAATCCAAATAAAAGGATATTTAAGTTCATTACCAGCGCCGGCAAACTTGGAATTAAGTCGGGCTCTTTGAAGTAGCGAATCGTCGAATCGAAGACAACACTTTTTATTGATGCTGCTAAACCCCGCATCGTATAAAAAGTTAGTATTGCAATTAAGGGAGAAATTAGAAATTTAAGTAACGTAAATCGTTGAGGTTTTTTTTCTTTGAAATATTCGAAGATGTAAAGGAAGAACTTAAGCCCGATAATCAGCAGCAGAACATTTGTAACAAAAAACTCAATCGGTGTTTTAACAATACCCCAGGCAAATGTTGACGAGAAATGAGATGGATCAACAAGCGGTCCATCAAGAAATCTTGCAGGAAATCCTGACCAAAACAAAACAAATCTCAGTGCAGCAAAATAAATTATTAATGCAAGAAGCCTGACTGTTCTCCACTTTATTGTTAAAAAATCAGATTTCATACCCAGTGTTAAGAAAAGTAGTCCTATTGTCATTAATAAAATTTGAATACGAGCTGTCGTTTCCTGTATCTCGGTTACCTCAAAATTCAAAGATGGCTTGAAAAAGCTTGCCAGTCCAATTTTACTATTTTTGGAATTTAGAAGCATCACTGAATGCTTCCTGCCGTCTTTTGAGGGTTGAGCATAGGGATCATAAAATATATTAAATATAGTATTAAAACTGTTTGACAATTCCTCTGAAAAACTTTCTTGTCTGTAAAATTTATTTTGAAGAGAATAATGTTTCTCAAATGGTTTACTCAAAAGAACATAGAATCTATCACCATGAAGAATCACTGTGTCAATTATGGTTAGATAGGTAACCAGAGGAGAATTAAAAAAGTAGACTTCATTTAAAGGATAGACAAAGGGAAATATTTCCTCCTGCTTAATTGCAATTATATTATTCCAGGCAATGATTTTCCCGTTTGGGGCAACAATTTCAATTGAAAAATCTTCATAACTCTCTTTATTGACGAGCGATATTAAATTTCCATACTCATATTCTTCAGTTACAAGAGTTTGATGAAGCTCATCTTTTATTTGATCTTTTACAGCAATTAGGCGGGATTCTTTTTCAGATAATAGATTTTTAATACCTGTTTCTATAGCCAGAATATTTTCAGATAATTCTGTTTCCCAGTTAGCTTTTTTCTTTTCAACTAAAATTGGGGCGATGAGACCGACTGCAATAATCAAAAACAAAATAAAAAAGACGATAGCAAAATATTTTCTATCGCCTTTAAAGTATGATAATATTTTTTTGCCCATCAGTTAATCGAGATTTGCGTTATATACCATTTGTTGCCAGACTTGCTAAGAGTTATATACAAATGAGCCAATTCTCTCCTTCCTTTTTTTTCAAAGTAGTAGTCACCTTTGCAATAAGAGACTGATTGTTCAATCTTTTTCTCATCCATCTTAAATGAAACTACTTTAAATGAGTTGAAGAAATCTTCCATTATGTAGTAAGCCTGATTGGAAGAATAATATCCATTTACACCATTAATAAGACTTATGTATGGTTGAGAGGAAAAATACGGAGAGAATTTTTTCACATCGCTATTAATAATTCCTGATTCAATATCATTAAATATCACCGACTGAATTTTAACTTTGCTGTCTGTATTGAGGTTTTGGCGGAGGTTATTATTCTGTGAGAATAAATAATTACTTGCAGATACTGAAAAAATAATCACCAAATAAAAAAATAAAGTCTTCATTTGTCCCTAATTTAATTAAATCCCGATCATTAATCTATAAAAGGAGATGGGGCATACGCCCCATCAATTTATCTCGTCCACTCTTTTTCAAGTGGTTTTCTGTTGCCACCGATAGAAGGCTTTAATTGTGTTTCACCTTTAACCAATTGATAAGCCCAGTCAAATACAACTCTTTCGTTTGTGATATTCGAAATTCGAATCTTTGCAAAATGATTATTCCAGGTCCAGAATACATACGTATGACCAACTACTGCAATTGCATCCTTTGTCGTGGACCAGCCTGATGTCGGTGCAAAAGGTATATCATAAATATCATTTGTAGGACCCATATCCTGAATATCGGTATCATCATATACATCCAGGTAAAATGTGCCCTGATAATTTTCAAAGAAGAAATCTGCATCAAGACTATTATAAGCCACGACTGAATATAGAGCGAAGGAATAACCTGAGTTGTTCGGGAATCTTCTGAAATCAAAAATTGCCTGGTTAAATCCTTCCGGTCTTGCTGTAGCGTAAATTACATCCTTACTTAAATCACTTTCGTTACCATTATAATCATAAGCCGTTACTGCATAATAATATTTCACTCCATTTTCTGCGCCTTCATCGATGAAGTAATTATATGGCGAAGAGCCAATAATTTCATATCTGCCGTTATAGGAATAGCTGAAGTATATATTATAGCCAGCCAGGTCAGGGTCCCTGTTGTCAAACCACGTCAGATCTATTACATCATCTCCGACAAATACTTTAATTCCGGTTGGAGGAACCGGAGGAACGTTGTCAACATAATATTCTGGTTCATTCACTTCACAACCAGTTAGATATATTAAGATTGTTATTGCTGCTAAAGTTTTTAATAATTTTTTCATTTGGTCACCTCTTTTGTTTTCCTCTCAGAAAAACCCAAATGAGATGCCACTAAATAAGTTGTGAATTCCTTCAAAAATGATAGAAAATCAAACTTATTCCGTATATAATAGTAGACAGGTCTCTAGATAAAATTAAGCACCTAAGAGGTCAATCCACTGATCATCAACATACATTTTTTTTCTGTTGATGACTGCAAGCGCTTTGCCCGTAAGAAGCCTTTTATCGAATGGTGAGTTTTTAGACTTACTTTTGAACTTAGAAATATCAACCGTCCAGACAAGATTTGGATCAAGAATAGTGAAGTTAGCCAATGCACCAACTTCAAATTTTGGAATTGGCAGGTTAAGAATTTTACGCGGGTTGATAGATAATTTTTTAATCAATTCTTCAATGCTCAGTTTATTTTTATGCAGCAATTCTGAAAATGATAATCCAACTGTTGTTTCAAAACCAACTATTCCATTTGGCGCAAACTGAAACTCAGATTCCTTTTCTTCTAAAGAATGAGGTGCATGATCTGAAGCAATACAATCAATCGTTCCATCCTTCAATCCTTTGATTATTGCATCAACATCTTCTTGTGTTCTTAGTGGAGGATTCATTTTAAAATTTGTATCATAAGATTTTAATGAATCATCAATAAGAGTAAAATGATGTGGTGTTACTTCTGCTGTTACTTTTATTCCTTTCTTCTTGGCTTCTCTTACAAGATTTACAGAATTTTTTGTGCTGATGTGAGCGATATGAATCCTTCCACCGGTATATTCTGCCATCAAAATATCTCTGCTAACAATAATATCCTCAGCAACAGAAGGTAATCCAGGAAGACCTAGAAGTGTAGAGTTGATTCCTTCATTCATTGCGCCATCGGCAAGCGATTCATCCTCACAGTGTTCTATTATCGGAGTGTTATACATAGTTGAGTATTCAAAAGCTCTTCTAAGAACTGATGAAGTTTTTATTACTCCACCATCATCCGAGAATGCGACTGCACCAGCATCAACTAATTCTGCCATCGGTGAAATAATTTCTCCCTTGCGACCAACGCTTGCAGCAGCAACAGGATGAACATCAACTAAATGTTTTGATGCTTGCTCTTTAATGAACTTCACTACTTCAGCAGTATCTATTGCAGGTTCTGTGTTGGGCATACATGCAACACCTGTAAACCCGCCGGCAGCAGCACTGTTACAGCCTGTTATAACTGTTTCTTCGTCTTCCCTCCCGGGTTCACGCAGATGAACGTGCATATCAAATAATCCCGGGACAAGAATTTTCCCAGTAAAATCAAATTCCCTTGAACCGTCTGTATCAACCTTACTTAGCTCACCAATTTTAGATATGAGACCATCATTAAGAAGTACTGATACTCCTTTGAGGTTTAGCTTTTCTTCAGGATGAATTACATCAACATTTTTTAATACAACTTTCATAATCGTCTTTTAGTTTAGTGTTCCGAGTAAATATAAAACTGCCATCCGAATGGCAACACCATTTGTTACCTGATAAAGAATAATCTGGTTGGAGCCATCTGCAACTTCCGAAGATAGCTCAACACCTCTGTTTATTGGTCCGGGGTGAAGTATCAGAATATCTTTGCCATTTTTATCCAATCGTTCCTGAGTGATGCCAAAGTATTTTGAGTATTCTCTGATTGATGGAAAATATTCTCTTGCTTTCCTCTCAAGTTGAATTCGTAACACGTTTAGCACATCATTTTCCTGAATCGCTTCATCAATATTGTAAATTACATCAACACCTAAATCTTTAATATCCCTAGGAATCATAGTTGAAGGACCACAAACAGAAACTTTCGCACCCATTGTTTTCAAACCAAATATATTTGAGAGAGCAACGCGACTATGTGCAACGTCTCCGACGATACAAACTTTTAATCCTTCTAATCTTCCTAATTTCTGTCTGATTGAATACATATCAAGTAAAGCCTGAGTTGGATGTTCGTGAGTTCCATCCCCGGCGTTAATTACATTTGAATGGCAAATCTTGGTGAGATATAGCGGCGTTCCTGCTGCAGAATGCCTAACAACAACCATATCCACTTTCATTGCTTCGATATTTTTTATTGTGTCTTTGAAAGTTTCTCCTTTGCCGACGCTGCTGCCTGAAACAGAAAAGTTAATTGCATCTGCCGATAATCTTTTTTCAGCAAGCTCAAAAGAAATTCTTGTTCTTGTAGAACTCTCATAGAAGAGATTAACAATTGTTTTCCCCTGGAGTGTAGGAACTTTTTTAATGGGTCTCTCAAGAATTTCTCTGAATGTGTGAGCAGTATCTAAAATGGTTTGAATATCTTCTTTTGAAACTCCGTGTAGTCCGAGCAAATGTCTGCTTGATAATGCCATATTCAATCATCCTTCCCATCAACTTCAACCAGGTAAATAGCATCTTCCTCATCAACCTCTGTCAAACGGACTTTTATTTCCTCGAATTGTGATGTGGGAATATTTTTGCCGACATAATCAGCACGTATAGGAAGTTCGCGGTGTCCTCTGTCAATAAGTATACAAAGTTGAATTGAAGCTGGACGACCTAAATCCATTACTGCATTCATAGCTGAACGCACAGTTCTTCCAGTGTAAAGCACATCATCAACAAGGATTATATGCTTTTCATTTATATCGAATGTGATATCTGATACTGAAACTTCCGGCTGTTTGATTCTCGTGCGGAAATCATCTCTGTAAAGAGTTACATCCAAAACTCCAATTGGTAATTCAGCACCATCTATAGACTTGAGTTTATATTGAATTCGTTTGGCAAGAAATTCTCCCCGTGTTCGCATTCCCATCAAAACAAGATCTTTGGAGCCTTTGTTCTTTTCTAGTATTTCGTGAGTGATTCGGGTAAGTATTCTATCGAGACCTTCTTTGTCTGCGACCTTTGATTTAATTTTCATACAAAAAAACCTCCTGAGATTTTTCTCCTGGAGGTACTATTATTTTTTAGTTTCATTTCCTTTTCCACCTCTCCGGATAGAATTAAAGGTTAGTAAATAATTATTTTCAATTCTAACTTACAAAAAAAACGAAGCATAAAAAACAAGTCAAAGTTCTGAAAAGCAAAATTTTACAAAAAAGAAAAGGGATCATATTTCAGATCCCTTTTCAAAGACTTCGGATATTTATTTATCCAAATTACTTAACGTGAAATTCTACTCTTCTGTTGTAGAATCTGCTTTCAGTATCAGATTCTTTGAATAACAATTCTCTCTTACCCTTACCAGAAGTTGTTAATCTACCGGCATCAACTCCTTTGGCTATGAGATATTTTTTAACGGCATTAGCTCTGTTCATTGAAAGATCATCATTATACTTATCAGAACCAATCTGATCAGTATGACCCTGTACCTCAACACTAACATCAGGATGAGAAAGAAGGATAGCTGCAGCGTTGTCAAGAATCGGATAAGATTCTGGTCTTAAGGTTGCTTTGTTAAAGTCGAAGTTAACACCAACGAGAACCCATTTATCTTCCATTTTAGCAGGACCCATACATTTTTTAACCATTTCACAGATTCTGTCATAATCAACTTCTGTAGGCATTGTTTGATATCTTCTAACAATATCCTCAACTCTGTTGTAGTCGACTTCAGCTATACCGGTATAAAGCTGGCAGTATTTTGAAGGTTCACCCTTGCTGAAGTAATATAGAAGTCCGAGGTCAGCATGTATCCAGCTATCGTTGGAATTACCACCGAAGAAACTGCCACCAAAGAAACCATCTTGACTTCCATCTCTGGTATCTCTGCCATCTATTTTACTGTTACCCATTGTATGGTACGTTCCTTCACCGCGTATTCTCCAATCTTCACCTATTCTAATTTCAATTCCAGCACCAAGATTAAACTGTGCACCTGTGTTGGATTCTTCATTTAGTTCACTCTCCGAAACTTCATTACCAGCAGCGTCGTAAATAATGGCATTTTCAGGTTTATTATAATTTACGCCTATACCGGTTACCAGAAACAATGACCATGGTTCACAGGGATTGAAGTAGTAAATAAGATCCAGATCGCCGGTGATCATATTGTTTGTCACATACTCACCATTATTTGCAGCATAATTCTCATAATATTGAGCTGCGACATGGTTATATGAACCCTTTATTCTAGAAGCAACATGCTCTGACCAGTTTCTTTGGATCAGGATATGACCTCCATAAAATTCGCTGGTGTTTAGAGATGCACCGTTAATTCCAACATACATTGGATAAGTAAAACCAAATCCGAATGCCCAAGCGTCTGTGGCAACGGATCTATCCTGCGCAAATGAATTACTCATCAAGAGTAAAACTGCAGAAATTGAAAGAATAGAAAATAATTTTTTCATAATGATACCCTCATATGATTGTGATAGATGTGTTTATTATATTCACTTTATAATTGACCTTAAGTTAATAACTTAAATTCTAATGCCCGTTAAAATATTACAATAATTATATAAAAACAATAATTTCAATTGAAATCCGTTAAATTCCTTAACAATGTATACACAAAAACCTTTCCAAAGCTAATCCTATCATTTAGCGATTTTAGCTGAAATATGTTATTTTTTCCGACGTAAATTTTTCTCAAATGTAAAAAACCTATTCGGGGTGTAGCGCAGCCCGGTTAGCGCGCTTCGTTCGGGACGAAGAGGTCGGGGGTTCGAATCCCCCCACCCCGACAGAAAATCATTTAACCACCAATATTAAAAACCTACACCTGCACCAAAACTGATGAATGGCTCACCTGACTCATACGGCGAATTTTCATCATTAATCACATCAAATAATACTTCAGCAAAGAGCCATACGTTTGGTCCAATGTTTTGACTATAGCCACCACCTAAAAGTAAATAAGGAACCCAATACCGCTCAGTATTGTAAGTGTTATTTACTGTATTAAATGAACTTATGTTTTCATAACTCCAATATGCAAATTCAGCGTGTGCATATAATTGCGGGATTATCCGATAGCGGCTAAATATACTGGCTCCGTAATTACTAGTGTTTAGCGCTGGAAAGGGTTCATATCTGTCATCACTTACGTATGCATATCCAATTTTTGCACCGAGAGATAATTTAGGAGTTACTTTGTACCCGACAAGCGGATAAACTCCCAGATAAAAATAATCGTTCCAGAAGCTGAAACCGATATTACCGCCATAATACCATTTGCTTTCTGCTGCTGGCGGTTGAGTTGTTTGAGCTGAACTAGTTGTGCTTTTAGTTAGAGTATTTTCTTCAGCATAAATTGAAGCTAATAAAAATCCTGTTAGCAAAAGAACGAATAGTAAGTACTTCATTTTGGCTCCTTAATTAAATTGATAAAATCAATAGTAAAATTTAAACTATCCTCTTTAATAAACAATAACTTAAGCAAGATATAAGCAGATTATTCGCATTAAGTTTTTAGTTTTCATTTTTAAAAGATTAATTTTGGGCATTGTTTAAGTTTAAAAATCTTTTATTCACTTCCGATATGGAGTTAATTAATGGCTATCAACTTTAAAAATCGCAGCTTCCTGAAATTACTTGATTTCAACCCCAAAGAAATTCGTTACCTGCTCGATCTTTCAAAAAAATTAAAAGATGATAAAAAGAAAGGTAAAGAGAAGAAAAAGCTCAAAGGAAAAAACATAGCACTCATCTTTGAAAAAACCTCTACCCGAACGCGTTGTGCATTCGAAGTTGCTGCGTTCGATCAGGGAGCTAATGTTACTTATTTAGGTCCAACAGGCTCACAGATCGGGCACAAAGAATCAATGAAAGATACTGCAAGAGTTCTTGGAAGAATGTATGACGGAATTGAATATCGCGGGTTTGGTCAAAAGATAGTTGAAGAGCTTGCTGAATTTGCCGGTGTTCCTGTTTGGAATGGATTAACGGATGAATTTCATCCGACACAAGTTTTAGCAGACTTGTTAACAATGGAAGAACATTCGAAGAAAAAGCTTAACAAAATTTCCTATTGCTATCTTGGTGATGCAAGAAATAATATGGGAAACTCACTTTTGGTTGGTGGTGCAAAAATGGGTATGGATGTTAGACTTTGTGCACCAAAAGAAAACTGGCCTGAAGAAGAGCTTGTAAAAAAATGTAAAGCAATTGCTAAAGAGACCGGTGCAAAAATTACTCTCACTGAAAAAGTTGAAGAAGGTGTTAAAGGAGTTGATTTTCTTTATACTGATGTCTGGCTGTCACTTGGGGAAGCTGCTGAAAAGTGGGAAGAAAGAATAAAGCTGATGAAACCTTACCAGGTTAATATGAATGTCATTAAGCTAACCGGGAATCCGAAAGTAAAATTCCTTCATTGCTTACCGGCATTTCATAACCGGGAGACAAAAGTTGGAGAGGATATTTTTAAGAAGTATGGACTGGATGGAATGGAAGTTACTGAAGATGTTTTCGAATCAAAACACTCTATCGTTTTTGATCAGTCAGAAAACAGATTGCACACAATTAAAGCAGTGATGGTTGCAACGCTCGGCAAATAATTTTTTTTATAAGGTTTTATGCTGGATTTTCATTTCCCAAAATCTCGATCTGGAAATCCAGTAATTTCTTTAAAGCATAAAATGGTGCCCGCGAACAGAGTTCATAAAATTGGAATATGGCTTCCTCAAGTATTTTTAGTTCTTCCTGATCGTATTTTTTCTCGTTAAAATAAGAACAATCTTTTTCAAGATACTTGGTAAATTTTTCTTTTTGGTCTATTGTTAGAATTGACTGATAATTTTCATCGTCAAGTAGTTTTTTCATTCTTTTACGAAAAACACTTTCCTTGCTTTGCATCTCTTCCAGCTTAATCATGATCTGATTAAATGAATGAATTCTATAAATAAACTGCATCGAATCAATCAGATCGAGATATATCTGAAGATTAGATTTATCTTCGTTCACAAAATAAAAATATGTTTTATAATGCTTAACGAGTTCTTCATTCCTCTCAATCAGTTTAGCAAGTTTAAAGAAATATTTGAAAATTTTAATGTCAAGCTCGTTCACCTGTTTATATAAGATTTCGTGCTGCTTTAAAAGATTATCAAGCAGCTGCTGACTTTTCTTTATCTGATATTTTACTCCGTCATATTCAAAACTTTCGATCTTCCACTCACTTCTGGAAATACTTTCAATCGTCTTTAAATCATAATCAAGCCCGCTGAACTGATGAATAAAATTGACATTAGCTTCAGAAAAAACCTCACTAAAATCATTAAAACTATCTTCATTCGTTTTCTCAATTGCAAGTTTTATATCGAAGCTTGAGATACCCCGGTTATCATAAAAGTAGTTGTACTTTTTGTTAAAGGAATGTTTATCAAATTCATCTGAATATTTTTGTATAAATTCTTCAAGTGAAAGCTTAGTTGGAGATTTAGAAAATTGCCAGTTCCTAAAAAGTTTTTCAGTTATTTTTTTTTGGATATTTTCTTTATTTATAAAAAAGTTCCATGCTGAATCGTGTGATACAGTCGAATGAATATTTAGTGCTTCAAGCTTCTTGATACGGTCGTCTACATAGGGATGCGATGCCCATTGATTTGTTATTATAAGCTTTGACCTGTTTAAGCGAGCGATTGTTTCTTTTTTTACTTGTGGTAATCCTCTGTTAAACTGTACACCGTACCTCTCCGCAATTTGATTCATTGAGTAGGAGTGTTGGGGATATATATTTTCTGCCCTAAAATTTTCAGAAATATGAGTGTAATAAAACTGCCAGACATAATTAAAGGAATCCCATGCCAATCCAGTACGCAGTAACGCTGACACAGCCGGAAAGGAACCTGCGAACCTTGCAGATATTTCATCAGCGTGGAATTCCATCTCTCTTGAAAGTGCCATATAGCTTTTTGATACAACATCATATGCCTGCTTCAAAATCCATCTTATTGCTCTGGAATAATAAATTACAATCCACGAGAATCTGCCCACTACAGTGAATTTATGTAAAAGAGTTTGATAAAACTCCTCATCGATCAGCATTTTGTAGATTATCTGGTTCTCGATATACACGTAGCTATAAACATTCAGACTTTTCTGTGTAAAGTGCCCAAACTCGTGAGCAAGGATCGCTTTTAGTTCACTTTCACTCATCGAGTTCACAAGTCCCAAACCGATCATCAAGTTTTCTTTACTGGGTATAAACAAATTGCGAAAGTTTGAATCGTAGAATACCATCGCTTCAACACCTGCACCTAAGTACACCTTCTGTGGAAAGTTAGTTTCGATTTCTTTTGAAATGGATTCAATAATTTCAAAAAGCGTTGGCTGATCCTCTCTAAAAATTTCTATCCATCCGGATCTATCTACCGTATACTTTCTGAAAAAGAACATCAGGATAAATACTAAAAGAACAATTGCTATAAACACTATCAGGAAGAATAAAAGAATTAAATAAAAACCAAAACGATTATGATGGACAAGCTGTAAAAGCATTATAGATGAATAAAAAACTGCTGCTACTATTGCAAAGGAAAGAATGAGTGTTATTACGTAAACACTGATAAAAAATATTATGGAAAAAATTGTGCGTATTGCGCGGGTTCTGTATTCAGTCGAGAAATTGAATTTATTTTGCATTAAAAATCATGAGTAATTTTTTCAAAAAAAATTTGCTTGAACATACAAAAATCTTTTCCAGGCGATGTAAAAGTTTTGTAAGATAATGTCATTATGTTCTCACAAGCAATGAATTATAAATTACTTTTTCGGATGCTCAACAGATCCCTGATAAAAAACAACACAATCTTTACCTGTAACATCATCTACCAAATTTGTAACAGGCGCCAGAACAGTGCCAACAACTTTTACTTTGCCCATCGTTGGTGAATCAAGATTACCATATACCTGTTGACTAAAAATACTGCAGCCACTTTTATCCAATAATGCAATCGTCAAATCAATATTTTGATTTGCAAATCCAATTAAACCTGTTAATGCTATTCGATTTGTATTTGTTGTAAATGCGGCATCCTGTATTTCAAAAACACCCTTACTGATTGTCCAATGGGAAACCAGCTCATTGATTTTTGTAGACTTTCCTGAATTAAATACAAAGATGCTCGCAAAATCAGTCCCTTTCGTTACGGCAAGACCAACGGGTCCCGCAAGAACAACAGCTCCCAGATCGACAAGGTTAAAATTCTGACTACGTTTAAATTTATCTATCATTTCATCAGCATCGAGCCCGTTAAGTAAAAGATTTTTTCCTGAGAGATTGATGGCACCAGACATATTACTTACAATGGTATCCCATTCAGATCCTGATGATGATACGTTAAATGATAGGTTAAGTGGTCCGCTAATAACCTGATCTTCCATAAAAGTACTGAGCATTTTTTCTGCAAGAAAATTAATGTCGGTGTAAGTGATATTAAATTTTGGTACATCTGAAAAAGGTGTGGCCGTTATTTTTGCATGACCTTTTGCATTTTCTCCGAAAAGTCTAACTGTTTCTGATTTAACTTCATAATCCCCGTTTATCACATTCATGTTAAAATCAACATCGCTAAAGTTGAATGAGCTCGAATTGATATTATCTGCTTTCAAATCTCCAGATGTATAAAGGGTTGCAAGAGGATTTGGTTTAGCTTTATCGTTGAAATAAAAATCCTTGAATTCGAAACTAAGATTGGTTGCTGTAATTGTATCCTTTGAAAATTCATAAACCATATCTGCATTCTTCAACTTAATAAATTTCAAAAGTGTTGAGTCGGTTGGGAATTGAAACTCGGTGAAGAAGGAACCAGATAGCTTGCCATTAATGGATTCGGGCACGGTATCGTTTTCACTATAAAATAGTTCGGATAAATAAATTTTCTTGAAATCAGCTCTCATTTTTATATAATATGGCTGATACTTTGATGTGTTATACTCAGCACTATAATTAAATTTTCCACCCATAAAATCAGTTTTAAAATTTTCAAACTTCATATTGAAGCCGAGGATACTTTCACTGATCTTATAAATTCCTGAATAAATTTCTAAACGCGGCAGAAAGTTCTTTACTGTTGCATCTAATTTTTTGATATCAAAATCTATTTCTGGAAAGGATTTAAATTTTGTTGCCTTAGATGTTGTGGTTCTGGCAATCACCGAAACATCAACATCCAGAATTCTATAATTGAAGTCTCTTTTAATCGAAGGATCGAAAGCAAGGAAATTTGGCAAGTCGAAAACTGATGATTTAATATCAAGATTACCTTCGATATCCTTTTCAATATTGAAGAACAGGTATATAAGGTTTTGTACTTTGCCGTTAATCAAAATATCTGTGTCTTCAGAAATTATGCTAAGGCTATCAAAGTAAATGTCATCACTCTCTCTTCTGATTATGCCATTAACTTTGTCAAAAACGATTGTCCCGGGAATATTTACTCCAAAATTTTCTAAAGAAAGTTTAGCGTTATTAATTGAGCTGACGAACTTTTTTTCCTCAATCAGATATTTTCCCATTACCCTATCGGTCAGTTCAATTTTACCTTTCAGATCAGAAATTGAACCCAGCTTAAAAACTTTTTCCAGCCCTGTTACATCAGCTGACAGAAATATATTTATATCTAGTTCAGGCAACTTATAATTTCGAACCGAACCTGAAAGCTTAACCAAACCATCCGGGAAATCAGCGAATAAAGTATCAACCCTTAATCTTGCATCAAACCAATCATCTGATCTACCTGAGTTAAAATAACCTTTGAGATTCAGATTTTTAATTTTTCTTTTAGTGATTGGATTTATCAGTTCAACATTCTTCAGTCCGAACGAAATTTCAGCTTGAGGAAATTCAATAAGTGTTTTTCCTTTAACAGAACCGTCTAAGTAAAGATCACCGGCTTTAATGTTTTTCAATTCATCATCTCTTAAAAAAAGAGAAAAGATGCTAAAATCTTTATCCGAAACGAAAACAGACAGATCAACATAGCCCTGGTTTTTTGAATCGAAGATTCCGTTAAAATTAAATTTTGCTTCACCGATAGAAAAACTTCCCTCTTCCAGCTTTACATAAATTGAATCAGTATCTACTTCAATCTTTGATTCAAAATTGATTTGCTGATTTGATAGTAATAGCCCGTTGTTTTTTATCAACGAGTCAATACTGGCATCAAGATTTAGTGAGGAAATAATTTTGTTTTCGCTGTATGAAAATTCTGATTGAAGTTCGTTTATCTTCAGCTGCAATTTGTTTTTTTTGAGCTGATTTTCTAAAGCCAATTGCAGATCAATTATTTCCAGATTATCAATCTGAAGATTTAATCCTGATGTTGTGTCAGTAACCGTATCAGCAGTTTCTTCCTTAACAATTTTTTCTGTACCTGATTTTATTTTTAATGCTTTTTGGAGATTTGTCTGGCTGTCAGGGTAAACGATGATATTCAGACTTCCGACTTCAAATGTAATTTCAGATACATTGATCCTAGAGGAGAATAAATCAATTATATTTAAAGAAATGTATGCTTCTTTGACATTGAATACAGGCATCTTACCAGCATTCACTGATGAGTCTTTGCTTTCTTTGAGAGATAGATCAGAGAGCTTTAATGAAGCACTTGGGAAATGTATGAACGGTGTGAAGGATAAATCGGAAAAAGTGATCTCACCATTTATTTTTTGATTCACTGAGGATAATAGCGTTTTACTAATATCATTCTTGTAGATGAGGAAGAGCACAAATAAGCTCGTGAAAAAAAGAACTATCAGTGCGAAAAGTGATAGAGATGAAATGAGAATGATTTTAAAAAGTGATTTCTGTTTTCTGGCTTTAAGGAGATTCATTTTCACAACTTCCGAAAGATTTCAATGTAAACTTAATTAAAAGATTACACCAAAATCTATTAGCTTTTAAAATGCCTGGTTGAAATCAAAGCAGTCGCTTTGCTTCAGCAAGTTCTTTTAATTTTTCTTCTCCGACTTCAGGATATTTTAAGTCAAGTGATGAAAGTGCGTCAATAACTGCTGATGCAACTATAAGTCTTGTAAACCATTTGTTATCAGCAGGAACCACGTACCACGGTGAATCCTTAGTGGAAGTTTTACGAATCATATCCTCATAAGCTTTCATATAATCATCCCAGTGACCACGTTCTTTTGAATCTGCTGAAGAAAATTTCCAGTTCTTTTCGGGATTATCAATTCGTTCAAGAAATCTTTTTTTCTGTTCATCTTTTGAGACGTGAAGAAAAAACTTTCTTACTATTGTTCCGTTTCTTGATAAATACTTTTCAATATTGCGGATGTCCTGAAATCGTTCATCCCATATATGTTTTGTCACAAGTTTTTCCGGAAGTTTTTGCTTTTTAAGAATTTCTTCATGAACACGTACAACAAGAGTCTCCTCATAATAACTGCGATTGAAAATTCCAATACGTCCGCGTTCAGGCAAACGTTTCAGGCATCTCCACATATAATCGTGATCGAGATCCTCACTTGTTGGGGCTTTAAATGAAAAAACCTGGCAGCCTTGCGGATTTATTCCTGACATAACATGCTTTATCGCACCATCCTTACCTGCGGCATCCATTGCCTGAAATATTAAAAGAACAGACCAGCGATCCTGTGCATAAAGTTTGTCCTGCAATTCAGCAAGCACTTCTACTCCATTTTGCAGACCTTCCTGTGCTTTGGGTTTGTCTTCCGATTTTAAATCGAGTGTATCAGCAGGATCGATGTGTTTGAGTTTGAAATCTTTACCATCAGTAATACGAAATGGTTTAGAAAATTTTTTTGCTCTTTTGATAAATTCTTTTTTCTTCATTGGTTTCAGCTCCCCTGTTTATGGTAAAGCAAATATTATTAAAAGAAAAATGGGTTAAAACCCATATGATATTAGGGATATTCTTTAACCACGCCCTAAAGGACGTGGCTATTAGCCCCGACTTTTAAAGGCTGTGTCAAAATTATATTTAGTGCTATTCCCAACAATAATGAACTTAAAACATTCAACTGTTTTCTCAGATTTAACATAAAATTAACTCCTTACGAAAATATAGTACTGAATGGTTTTAATACGCTCACTTACTTAAACTTTAAGCCCCAAAATATTTATTCAACTCAAAGAGAGAGAGTTATTTAAAATATCCCAGCCGATTAAGCTCACCGACAACATTTTTGCTTACGGCTTTAACTACGTCACCTGTGTTTTTTGGCTCGAACGATTTAGACTTTGCACTCCATATTAACTTTGCATCTTTTGTTTCATAAAGATTGGTTCTCATATGAACAACTTTTTCTTCGGCTAAATAATCGGAGTTAAAATAGTACGATGCAGATGAAGCATAAAATCCATAGAATCCTACGCCTACATGAACATTCCCGGAACCGGCAGTATAAAGAGTTTTGTCAGTGCTTTCACCACCTTCTATTGCAACAAGGACAGCATCAACATTTTTATCTTTAAAATATTTCTCAAATGTCTCTCGGTTTAACTGCTCGCCTTTCGGTAGTTCCTGCCAGGCAGTGAGGACTTCAATGTTATATGTGAGTAGTTGAGAGCGGAATTCATTTTCATATACCTTCTTCTTCCATTCATCTGTTGTCATTCCGAGAACCAGTATTTTTTTAATCTCTTTTCCTGCGAATGCGTCATCAGAATAAATATCTGTGAGTTCAGTTGATGGGCTGCAGGAAAAAATAATTATGATAATTAGTAAACCTGAAAATAGTTTAATGAGATTTCTCATTATATAGTTACACCTTTCTTTATTGAACAGGAACTTTTGAAAAAATTTTTAATCCAATTATACCGATTACAATCAGAAGTATAAAAAATATTCTTATGAATTCTTTGGATTCACCGAAAAGAATTATTCCAAGGATTGCAGTACCAACTGCACCAATGCCTGTCCAAATTGCATAAGCAGTTCCGATAGGAATTGTTTTAATCGCCGATGATAAAAAGTAAAAGCTTAATATCATCGTTGCAATTGTGATGACACTTGGCCATAGCTTTGTAAAACCTTCGGTGTATTTTAATCCGACTGCCCAGCCGATTTCAAATAATCCTGCAATTAAAAGATATATCCAGGCCATAAGTATAGTTTACTCAGTTATTGTTTTTAGGAATTAAATATCGATTATTCTTTCTCATTAAATTATTTATGCTTCAACCTATTCGCTGGCTAATTGTTTTGAGAAAGAATAGAAATCAACTGCGTGAGTAAGTAAATCAACATAAGTTTTAATCCCAACAAATAAAATTATAATTGCTAAATCGATTTTCACTGCAAAGATAGCCCCGAGCATACTAATAAATCCTCCGAAAATAATAGTCATATGCATCGGTATTATTCTGAAATATGGTGCGAACATGACAGCACCAAGGTTTGGGATTTCTTCCGGCGGAGTGCGGGTAGATTGTATATATTCAATCAGATAGCTGATAAAGAAAATCAATGAAGTGAATAACAGGTAATCAGCCTGAGAACCTGATGAGCTTGTTCGGGTAATTCCGGAAAATCCTCCGAGAAACATCGCATAAACAAAATGAAAGAATCCGTAGTGAAGTAAATGGAAAATTGCAGTTGAAATTTTTGCAGCTTTTGTTGGTGGTAATTCGCCGCCAGCACCTCTTTTGAATCCAGTAGTTGAGAATTCTTTGAGCGAAAGAATTTTTATGAAGTTAAATATGCCAATAATTACACTTTGCATCCAGTAAATCCACAGAACTTCGACTGCACTCAGATTGTCCACAATTGCAAAGAAGATCACAATCACATTTGAAAAGATGAGCATCCAGGTAGAAGGCTTGGTGAAATCAACTTTAGCCCAAAGTTCAGATAATTTTATTTTTTGCCGTTTAGCCATTAAAAATATTTTTTTTAATTGGTGGTTAATATATAGAATTGATGTGATTCTACTACCCTGCGTAAGCGACTTTTAGCTTTTTATGATCCAGCGCCTTTGCTAGCGCAAAATCTTCCTCGGTTATCTTTTCTTCATCACCGTAGTAGTTGTGCTCAACGCTGTCTTTCATCAGGCTTGATTGCAGAGCAGACGAAGAAAGCACCTGCAAATCATCAACAACAAGATTTGTGTGATCGTTCACATCTACTCTTCCTGTTACTAGATAAGGTCCCATTGACAAAGTAAGTTCCGCAACACGGTAATAAACTTTCGGAAAGATGACGGCTTCAAAAGTTCCGGTGAGATCTTCAAGTGAAAGGAACTTCATAATCTCTCCGCTTTTTGTTTTTATTCTTTTGGAAGTCATATACCAGCCGATCATTTTTACTCTTCGTCCTTTGTTACGCGACATATCTTTTACAGGAACAACTCCCTTCTGTTCAATCCATTCTTTAAAAAAATGCAGCGGATGTCGTGTTACCATATAACCGAAAGCTTCGTATTCTTCCTTGCAGATTCCGGCGAGAGTGTAGTTCATATCAGTTTTGACTTCCTCTTCGAGAGCGAAAGTTTCGCTCAGGAAAAGATCGTTGTAGCTTTCTTCAATTATTTTTCTGCGATGAATATAAATATCCAGCAAGCGAAGCAATGTCGGACGTGTCTGTCTGAAGCAACCCATTGCACCACAGCGAATCAGCAAAGCTGTTTCCTCATAAGCGAGCTTTGTGCGGACAAGAAAATCTGCCAGCGAAACAAATTTGCCGTTGCGTTTTCTTTCCTCAACGATTTTTTCAATTGCACTGTACGAAAGATTTTTTATCGCCTTCAAACCAACACGGATTGCTCTTCCTCTTCCAACATATTCTTTTTCACTTTCATTAACTGAAGGAAGTTCAATTTTCAAACCCAAACGTTTTGATTCTTCAATGTAAACTGCCGGCGAATAAAAACCGCCGCCATTGTTGAGCACGCTTGCCATAAACTCAGCAGAATAATGAGCTTTAAGAAACGCAACCTGGTAAGAAAGCAAAGCAAACGATGCACTGTGTGCTTTGCAGAAAGAATAACCTGCAAAAGATTCAATCTGCCGCCAGAGTTCCTTGCTCTGATAATCGGTTAATCCTTTCTCTTTGCAGGAAACGAAAAACTTATCAACTATGCGTTGCATTGCTTGATGCGAACGCATCTTTCCGCTCATTGCTCTCCGAAGAAGGTCAGCATCTTCAAGACTCAACCCTGCAATGTGGTGGGCAACTTTAATTACATCTTCCTGGTAGATCATCACTCCGTAAGTTTCGCCGAGGTAAATTTCCATTTCGGGCACAAGATATTTTCTTCGTGAGGGGTCTTTGTGACGTGCGATGAACTCCTGCATCATTCCGCTTTCTGCAACTCCGGGACGAATAACTGAACTCGCCGCAGTGAGCATCTCAAAAGTTTCAACATCGAGTCTGCGGAGAAGCGAACGCATTCCCGGAGACTCAATATAAAAGCAGCCGATAGTTTTTCCCGAACGAATTAAATCCTTTGTAGCAGGATCATTAAAGAGCATTTCAAAATCGAAGATATCGAAATCAATATTGCCGGTGTGTTTTGGTATCGGCGGATAGAGAGTGTGGATCTTTACTTGTCCCCGCCATTCCGGTGGAATTTGGTAATTTAGTAAATCTTCTGTTTTTGAGCTGTTTTCAAACATATTATAGTGAACATTTGCACACTATAATATAATCTTTTAAAATTTAAATGCAAGAGGGAATTTGATTGCGGATTGTGGATTTTAGATTCTTGATTTCGGAAATTGGGAAAATCCAAACTACTGTTCGATAAAATAATTTGTCCGACTTATCCATTAGATAGCCCCCTTTTGAATCATCAAATTTTATTTTGAAACAGTGTCCAATAACAAAAAGATTATTTGAGTTGAGATTTCAACCACTTTTACTCTGGTCTGAGAGTTGCAATATTAGTTAAGCACAACTTCTTTTGAGAATAGAATTGTGATCATACAACGACGACTGGCTGTCTGGTAAATTATCCGGGCAGCCATTTTTTTTGCAGTGTGATTGAATATTTCACTACTAACAAATCTTGTTTCACTTTTTTTCAGTTAAGTGTTGCGTTTCATTTTTAAATTATTTTAGTTTAGGGAGGAGTTAACAATTTGTAAGGTGAAACAATGCAAACAGATGATGTTTTAAATTGGGTTTGTCAGTACTGCGGAGAGGAGAATGATATCTGGGTCGATCTCACGGTTAGGGGAGACCAGGACTTCATTGAAGATTGTGAAGTATGCTGCAGACCAAACAGGATACTGATCAAGCATAATAAAGAGGATGAAGAATACGTATTTGTTGAGTCACGTATAACGGATGAATAGTTTTCTGAAATTCCAAAATCCAAAACTCAAATAAAATTTAAATTTTGATTTTTGACAACGAACGTAAAACCTGGATACTATTTAGTTCAGGCTTTCTATATTTAAGTTTTTCCTAAACCTTATAATTGCTAGGTCTTCTTCATCACATTTTCGCACTATTCCAAATACAAGTACGACGTTCAAAACAACCGATAAAAGCAACAGGATTACTAACAGCATCATATAACCCTCCAAGGTTGACAATTATAAATAATTAACTATCCGCAACCTCCTCAACCCAAAAATATGCAATTCTTTAATTCAATCCAATACTAGTCCATAATCATTCTTAAAAAAGATGAACTTTCATCGTCATCATCATTTGATTTTCTATTTGGATCTTTCTGCTCCATTTTCTCTTTTGCCCAGCTATATCGGGATGCTTTTTCTGAAAATGAATTTTCCGGTTCCTCATCCTCCGGTTCTTCAATTTGTGAAGATGGACTTTTTACTCTGAGTATCGTAGGAACATCCAGATCTTCTTTGTCAATATTAGTAGTATCCAGGAAATTAAATCCGCCTCTCAGACTTAGCTGCTCTCCCGGTTTCTTAGTATGGGACTTAAAAGTGCTCGCTGCAAAAGATTTTCTTGCACTATCAAAACCGGTTGCAATTACAGTGTAGGAAACGTAATCATTCATCTCTTCTTTTCTTACACATCCAAAGATTACATTTGCTTCTTCGCCCGCTGCTTCGAAGATAACGTTGTTGCCTTCATTTATTTCCTGAAGTGTGAGATTGCTTGAACCTGAAATGTTTAGAAGCACACTCTTTGCACCTCTTATGTTTACTCCTTCGAGAAGTGGACTCGAGATTGCTTTCTGTGCTGCTTCGATGGCACGGTTTTCACCGCTCGCAATTCCGCAACCCATTAAAGCTTCACCACTCTGGTTCATCACTGCACGAACATCAGCGAAGTCAACGTTAATCAATCCTTCAACAGTTATAATGTCAGCAATGCCTCTTGTTGCTTCGTAGAGAACTTCGTTTGGTTTGTCGAATGCAGCAAAAGCATTAATGTTACCATCAAGAATACTTAGTATTCTTTCATTAGGAATTACGATTAAGCTGTCGACATGCTTTCGTAAATCCTGAATACCCTGTTCTGCATTCATCATACGGGTTTTACCTTCCCACTTAAATGGTTTGGTAACAATTCCAACAACCAAAGCTCCAATGCTTTGAGCAACTGATGCAATAATTGGAGCACCGCCGGTTCCGGTACCTCCACCCATTCCTGCTGTTATGAAAACCATGTCGCTTCCAGCAAGAACTTCAGCAATCTTTTCACGGTCTTCTTCAACAGCTTTCCTGCCGATGTTAGGATCAGCACCCGCACCCAACCCGCGGGTAATATTTGTACCGACTTGTATTTTGTGATGAGACTTGCTGCTTTCCAGTACCTGTGCATCGGTATTAACAGCAACATACTCAACACCATTTAATCCTCTGGCAATCATACTTCCCAGAGCATTGCAGCCTCCGCCGCCGACTCCAATTACTTTGAGAACAGCAGACATTGGTTTTTCTCGATCGAGAGTGGCGAACTTTATCATGGACCCTCCTGTATTAGATTTTTTATAATTCATCAAAAAATTCCTGTACTCTTTTTACTAATAGTTTAATTGTGTTCTTTGCTTCTTTTTTCTTTTTTATTATTTGATAGTCACTCGATTTGCTTCCCGGTATTCCACGTATCAATCCGGCAACGGTAGCAAACTCAGGACTTTCGATTTCGTTTGACAAACCCTCACCTAATTCCTGCGGAACACCAATTCGAGCCGGTAAACCAAAAACTTCTTCTGCAAGTTCCGGACAACCGCGCAATAGAGATCCTCCGCCAGTGAGAACGATACCTGCTTTTACTTTATTCTTATAACCTGCACTTCTCAATTCATTATCTATCAGAGTAAATAATTCTCTCATCCTCAGGCTGATGATTTGAGTGAGGAGACTAATTGGGATTTTTGTATTACCTCTCGCACCAACTCCTCGTATAAGTATATCTTCATCTTTTATTATCGCAGTTTCAATAGCATAGCCATATTCTTTTTTCAATTTTTCTGCTTCTTCTGTTACTACACCAAGTGATTCCCTGATATCATTTGTTACCTGGTTGCCTGCTATCCCAATTACTTTTGTATGCTTGATTGCCTTTTTGTGATAGATAGCTATGTCTGTTGTTCCGCCGCCAATATCCAGAAGAATAACACCTAGATCTTTTTCACTTTCTTCCAGAACAGATGTGCTTGACGCAATTGGCTGGAGTATATAATCTTTAACTTTCAATCCTGCACGTTCAACTGATTTTTTAATATTCTGTATTGCGGGAATTGATGCAAGAACTACATGGTTGCTGGCTTCCAATCTCGAACCTGACATACCAATCGGATTCTCAATTCCCGGTTGATGATCAACAGAAAACTCAATCGGAATGATATGAAGAATTTGTCTGTCTGATGGAATCCTTATTGTGCGAACATCGGCCTCTAATCTTTCAAGATCCTTTTTTGTTATTTCCTTCTCATCACTGCTTATTGTTACATAGTTTCTATGCAGGAGACTTGTAATATGCTCACCGGCAACTCCAACATTTACAAGGTTGATGGTTAAACCTGCACGGTTAGATGCAATTGACATTGCTTCTTTTATGGCTTCCGCCGTTTTTCCGATATTGGCAACCAGACCTTTGTGCAATCCTTCCGAAGGCGCTATTCCAAATCCGAGAATGTTGAAGGATTGTTTTCCTTCCTCTCTTTCAGCTATTACAGCACAAACCTTCGTTGTGCCTAAGTCAATCCCTGCTATGATTTCTTTTTTCATCCGCTTACCAACTCTGTTTTTCTTTTACCGATAAATACTTTGTTTTTGTAACGAAGATCTAAGTACTCTGTACTTCCATTTATATTTTCTTCATCAGATAATTCCTGCCAAATATTTTTCAGGATAAGTGCTTTCTTTACTTCATCACTCTTACCAAACAGTACCGGAAATTTAAATCCGGTAAAAGTTAATATTACATCTCCACCCTTTCTTAAATTAATCTCAGCAAGATTTTTTCTAACATTCGTATCACTCATACTAATTGCATCAATTATCCTGAAAGCAAATAAAATATTTTCTTCACTATAAGAATTTTTCCCGCTAATATTTAGGTTTGATATAACCGGTAAATCATTGATAGCAGCGGGGGGGAAAAGCGGAAGCGTTTCTAAATCACTGGTTAAAAGCTTTAATTCATTCTTTTGAAGCAGGGTAGCTTTTATCTCTTTCTCTTGAACCTCAACCAGGATTGTGTTTACACCATCGAATTCAACTTCCGCTTTTCTCAGGTAGGGATGTTTTTCAATTCTTGTTTTTACTTCTAATAAAGTTAGATCTTCATATTTTGTAGAGTCACTTAAACCGGCATAACGTAAATACTCTTTTGCCGGAAGCAACGTGTTTTCGGTTACTTCTATTTGATTATAAACTTCCTTATGGTTTGCTTTGGATCCGGTAATCATCAAATAACTGAATCCAATAATCAATACTAAAAAGACAACCAAACCAAAAAATTTGCTTCTACGTTCGCTCAATGTTTTTTCTCCTTAAGCAGTTCAACAAATTTTTCACCGTATTTCCAGATATCTCCGGCACCCATCGTAATAATAATATCATCTTTCTTTTTAAGCTCCATCAATTTTTGGGGAACATCTTTTTTATCCGGGATGTAATGCACATTCTTGTGTCCGTACTTTTTTGCGATGTTCGCTATCATTTCGCCGGTTACGCCATCAATAGGTTTTTCTCTTGCAGGATAGATATCTGTACAAATAAATACATCAGAATTCAAAAATGATCTTCCGAAATCCTGATAGAAATCTTTTGTTCTTGAATAAAGATGAGGTTGAAACACCACCACTAATCTTCTATCCCATGCTGCTCTGATTCCAGCAAGCGTGGCAGAAGATTCAGTTGGATGATGAGCATAATCATCAAGAACCAGGATATCATTCTTATATTTTGTTTCGAACCTTCTGTAAACACCTTTGAATTTTTCTAATGCTTTTTTGATGACTTCAAAATCAATTCCCAGCTCCATTCCGATTGTTACTGCAACCAGCGAGTTCTTAACGTAATGCTCACCGGGTATGTTGAGATTTACACTTCCAAGCTCTTTTCCTTTATAAATAACAGTGTACTTGCTGCTGAATCCTTCAAACTCAATATCGATTGCTCTTACATCCGCTTGCGCAGTGGTTCCATAAGTAAATACCGTTTTATTGATAAATGGAATAATATCCTGAAGCGCCGGTTCATCAAGACAAATAACAACAAATCCATAGAATGGAACTTTGTTTGCAAATTCAATGAAGGCTGTTTTAATATCATCGAGATCTTTGTACGTATCAAGATGCTCTCTTTCAAGAGTAGTGATAGCTGCAATTGTTGGAGTTAGTTTCAGGAATGTTCTGTCAAATTCATCAGCTTCAACAACAATGAATTCACCATTGCCAAGACGCGCATTAGTTCCACCGAGTCCGCTTAACTTACCACCAACAATAATTGTGGGATCAACTCCGCCTTCTGTCAAAGTCAAACCAACCATTGATGTTGTTGTAGTTTTTCCGTGAGTTCCGGCAATTCCAATCCCGTATTGCATGCGCATAGTTTCAGCAAGCATTTCCGCACGCTTAATAATCGGAATATTTCTGTCAGCAGCAGCTCTTACTTCCGGATTATCCGGAATTACTGCTGAAGAATAAACAAGCACATCAACATCTTTCACATTTTCCGGTGAATGACCTTCATAAATTTTAGCTCCGATTTCTTCCAATCTCTTTGTTACTTCGGTGAGATGGAGATCTGAGCCGGATACTTCAAAACCTTTATTTAAAAGTATCTCTGCGATGCCGCTCATCCCGATGCCACCAATTCCAACGAAGTGTATTTTTTTAATACTCTTAAACATTGCTCTTATCTATTTTGGATTTTAATTCTTCAATGCGAAGCAATAATTCATCCTGGTTTTCATAATCAGAAAATCTTATCATCACAGGCGTGACTTTTGAATTAACTTTTATCCTCACTGTTCTGAATGCAGGGGAGTTGCTTGTTCTTACCTGCCGGGAGAATTTTATTTTTTTTACCTGGTCAATTTTATATGCTTTTGATTTGAAGCGATCTGCAAAAACAATTCCTTCATCAGAAACTTCGATGTACATATTCCGAATAAGATTGTAAATTAAAGATGCAACTGATACGATCAATATCATCGCGAGAAAATATAAAATCGGGTCACGTGTAATTAATGTGAATGAATCTTCAACAAATTCACCTCTTATAACACCATACAGAATCAACACGATGAAATAAATGATCGTTGATTTATAATAGAAAGACAGATTGTATTTAAATATTCTTCTTTTCTGTTCACCGTTATTCATACAACCTCCGCAAATTTTATTGCGTTCTGTGCTATTACTCTAGCAGCATCAGGTTTTGCCATTTGCAATGCCTTCTTCTTCAAACTAGAAATTTTGTTTTCAGAATTTATAGTTTCCAAAACAAACTTTGGTAAATCTATTTTTATATTTTTATCTTCAATAAGGATCGCTGCCTCACTATCTGACAAAGCCCTTGCATTGTAGTATTGGTGATTCTCTGCAACATTCGGTGATGGAACAAGTATCGCAGGAATACCAAGGTTCAGCAGTTCGGCAATTGTTGTTGCACCGGCTCTTGCTAAAAGCAAATCACAAGCTGAGTAAGCCGAATTCATATCTTCAATAAAATCATAAACCTTCACTTTATCAGAATTCATCATCTTAAACTGTTCGTAATAATTTTTTCCAGTCTGCCAGATCACCTGCACGTTATTTTCTTCCAATATTTTTATGCTTTCTGACATAGCTTCATTTATTGTTTTAGCTCCAAGACTTCCACCAAGCACGAGAAGAGTTTTTTTTTCACCCGATAGTCCAAATTTTCTCAATGCTTCTTTCTTCTCCATTCTGCCAAGATTTTTTCTTACAGGATTTCCGGTAAAGTGATGAATTTTTTCTTTCCTCAAATATTTTTTTGATTCCTGAAAGCTCAGATGAACTTCGCTTGCATATCTTTCCAACAATCTTGTTGTCACGCCAGGATAACTGTTTTGCTCAATGAGAATAATTTTTGCTCCCATTACTGAGGCCGCCCATATTGCAGGACCAGCAACATATCCTCCGGAACCAATTGCTACCTTTGGTTTGAATGAAATATTGATTACCAATGATTGAATCAACGAAACAAATAATTTTAGCGGGAACAATAAATTTTCGAAATTGATTTTTCTCGAGAATCCTTTAACCCATATTGACTTAAACTTAAATCCAAGTTTTGGAACGACTCCTCCTTCAATTCTGTCTTTAGTACCGATGAATAAAATATCAGCTTCAGGTTTCATTTCTCTAATCTGCTCAGCAACTGCAACTGCAGGAAAAAGATGACCACCGGTTCCGCCGCCTGCAAATAAAAATCGGTATTTAGTTTGTGCACTGCTCATCTGTTAATCCCTTTAAAAGAATTTTCATCAGGCACATAAACAACACCGTTCTGCCGCAAATGATTTGTGAAGGCAATGTTGATCAATATGCCAACACTGATGCACAGAAATATGAGCGAAGTTCCACCATAACTTATAAATGGCAGCGGAAGCCCTGTTGTTGGAAGAACACCCGTTGTAACAGCAACATTTACAAAAGCATAGAACACGATCGAGATTGTAATTCCAAATGCTAAAAGCTGACCAAACTGATCTTTAGTTTTTTTGGCTACCAAAATTCCGCAGACTAATAGAACGATATAAGCGAGCAGTACTACAATCGAACCAATCAATCCAAACTCTTCACCAAGAATTGCAAAAATAAAATCACCATAAGCTTCGGGAAGGAAAAGATTGCTTTGCATACTGTTGCCAATTCCAACTCCGAATATTCCCCCGCTTCCAAGACTATATAGAGCCTGCTTAACCTGGAAATTCAAATCTCCACCGCTGGTAATAGAATTCACATAAGAAAAAATTCTTGATCTTGAATGAGGAAATATCATTGCAGCTGATCCAATTACTATTCCGCTTATTAGCATCGAAACAAGAATATGCCTGAACTTTGCCCCGCCTGCATAAATCAAAACCATTGAAATGAATATCAGCATAACACCACTACTTATATTCGGCTGCAGCATTATTAATCCTGAGATAACAATTATCCAGATAAAGAAATAAAGAAATCCCTCACGATAATTATCTATAACATTTGCCTTTGCTTCCAGTAGAACAGCGAGGTGAATAATCAAAGCAAGCCGAGCCATATCAGCCGGCTGAATTGAGAATATTCCAAAATTCATCCATCTGCCCGCGCCTTTAATATCAGGGGCAAATAACAAGGTAACTACCAGAAATATTGTAATAATTATCATCACCGGTTTGCTTAATCGTCTATAGTACTCGTAAGGAATTAAAGCGAAAAGTATAATTGCTCCGATTCCAAGAACCACTTTAAAAAGATGAGAATTGAACAAATAGAAAACGCTATCAAACTTGAATATGCTGTATGCACTGCTTGCGCTCATAACAATGGTTAGGCCGAGCAGCATAAGTGCAAACACATCAAAAAATATTGTCAGTCCAAGTTTTTTCATTTTAGCTTGTTTACTGCCTCTTTAAATACTTTTCCGCGATGTTCATAATTATTAAACATATCAAAGCTTGCACAAGCAGGTGAAAGCAGAACCACGTCACCTTTTTGTGCTTCACTACATGACTTTTTCACAGCATCTTCAAGTGATTTTTCTATTTCAACTTTGACATCATTATGGAAGAAGTTAAAAACTTTTTCTGCTGAAGAACCGATCGCATAAATCTTTTTCACTTTTTGAACTACGAGATCTTTTATTTGTTCATAATCGTTTCCTTTATCCTGTCCACCCAGTATCAGCAAGATTGGTTCATCGAAACTTTTTAGTGCATACCAAACAGAATCTACATTTGTAGCCTTCGAATCATTCACGTACGTAACGCCTTTAATTTCTCTTACTAATTCCAGACGGTGTTCAACACTTTCAAAGGTTTGCAATCCTTTAACTATTCCTGCATTTTCAAGATTGAAAACTTTAGCAGCGCAAATCACCGACATAGCATTTGCCAGGTTATGCTCACCCCGGATATTGATATCATTCCTTGAGCAACGGAATTTTTCATCCCCGTTAAGTTTGAAAACGACTTCATTTCCAGAATAGAAACAACCTTCCTCTTGTTCTTCGTTTAGTGAAAAGAAGAATGATTTACTTTTATGTTCTGATAAATATTTCATTACAGCATGGCTATCTTTATTCAAAACTAAAAAATCTTTTCCATCCTGGTTTATATAAATTCTTTGCTTTGATTCGGCATATTTATCCAGACTATTTTCATACCTGTTAAGATGATCGGGCGTAATATTCAGAATCATAGCTGCTGCCGGTTTAAAATTTTCTATCAAATCCAATTGAAAACTTGATACTTCAAGTGAAACAAATTCTCCCTCTTTCACATCGAGAACTATTTCACTAAAAGCTACTCCAATATTTCCTGCTACATGAGTTTTGTAGCCACACGAGTTAAAAACATGTCCGCACAAACTGGTAGTAGTTGTTTTACCGTTCGTTCCTGTAATAGCAATTATTTTCCCTTTACAATAATGATAAGCGAACTCGATTTCACTTATCAGCTTTATTCCTTTTGCCCGGGCATTCTGAAGCACTAGTGAATCGTTGGGGACACCTGGACTGACAATCATAAGCGCTGACTCATATACTCTGTCCGAGTGTCCCCCGAACTCAAAATTTATTTTTTCAATTTCAAGTTGATTCACTGCATCAAATATTTTTTCCTTAGGGCTGAAGTCACTCACGAACGGAATTCCTTCGAGTCTTTTAACAAGTTTAGCAGCACCAACTCCGCTCCTGGCAGCTCCGATGATCGATATTTTGTTTCCTTTAACTTCCATCATCTTATCTTGAAGGAAATAAGTGTAACTATTGCAAGGATGATTGCAATAATGTAAAACCGAACAACAATTTTCGGCTCAGCCCAACCCAATATTTCAAAGTGATGATGGATTGGCGCCATCTTAAAAACTCTTCTACCCTGTCCGAATTTTTTCTTAGTGTATTTGAAATAAACTTTTTGAATGATCACTGAAATAGTTTCCATAAAAAAAACACCGCCAAGAATCGGGATGAACAATTCTTTTTTTATTAATACTGCAAGAATTCCGAATGCACCACCAAGTGCAAGCGAACCTGTATCTCCCATAAAAATTTGTGCGGGGTATGCGTTGTACCACAGAAATCCTAGCGATGCACCAACAAGTGCAGCAACAAAAACTGTTAACTCACCTGAGCCGGGCAGATAAATGATATTCAGGTAATCAGCAAAGATTACGTTACCACTCACATAACTCAGCAAAGCCAGTGCTATCATAACTATCGCGATAACTCCAATCGCAAGTCCGTCTAAACCATCTGTCAAGTTCACAGCATTTGATGTGGCAGTTATTATAAATATCACAACAGGTATGTAAAAAATTGAAAGATCGAGATTAACATTTTTTAGAAAAGGCACAGTGGTTAATGAGTTGTAGTTTGAAAACTCGGGTGAAAAATAAATCACCGAACCCACAACTAAACCGATTATAAACTGACCAAGAAGCTTATACTTGCCAATCAAACCTTTGGGTAATTTTTTGACAACTTTTAGATAGTCATCAAGAAAACCAACAAGACTCAACCAAACAGTTCCACCAAGAATCAAAATAATGTAGATGCTCGTTAAATCGCCCCACAACAACACAGGAACCACTGCTGAAAAAATTATTATCAATCCGCCCATTGTTGGCGTTCCAGCTTTTGACCAATGCGTCTGCGGTGCATCTACTTTTTTTGCTTCACCTATTTGATTTTTCTGCAATGCACGGATTATCTTCGGTCCTAAATAGAAAGCCAGAAACAAACCTGTAATTGCAGCTAACGCCGACCTGAACGTCAGGAACCGGAAGATATCAAATCCCGGAGGCGAATAGATCTTATTTATATAATCAAATAAATAGTAGAGCATCAGCTAAAAGATTTATTTTTTATTTCGGAAACAAACTCTTCCATCTTTATTCCTCTTGATCCTTTTACAAGTATAACGGAATCA
>DATIJX010000173.1:0-30961 GCA_035478175.1 Ignavibacteriaceae bacterium | reverse complement strand
AACACTGAACCAATCTTGCGATTGAATGTTGAAAGCCGCCGTGATGAAAAGCTGATGAAAGAGAAAACGGATGAGCTGTTGAAGGCTATAAGAGGTTGATTTAATACTGATACTATCCCTTTGAGGGATAGTATCAGTTATTACTAATTAAATCTCCACCTCAACATTAAAGGGTACTTTTATTTTTTCCCATACGATCATTACGACTGCTTTCTTATCAGAGGTTTTATTAATTGTATAAGCCAACCATTCCTGCCAACAGTTGTTCTCTTTAATAGGCGTAACAACAATCCGCAGTGCATCTTCTGCATCGTTATATTCAAATGCACCCCATTGGTCAGCTACTTTATTGAAGATCAACGTCCAGGTTTTTTCTGTCGGAATCGCAAAGAAGCTGTAGCTTCCAGCTTTAAGTTTTTTACCATCAATTTTCACATCAGTCGAGAAAGTTATTTTCGTTGCTTCGTTTGCACCTGCTCTCCAGACCGTATTAAAAGGGACAAGATTTCCCCAGATTGTCCTGCCTTTTACGCCAGGACGACCATAATCAATTGTAATATTTGTAAAACCAACTGTCTGCTTAACACTTGCTTTAGGACTTATTCTAACTTCCTCTTTTGCCTGCGAGTAACTTTCACCGAAAAATAACGCAACTAGAATAAAAGTTAATACTGTAAAAGTAGAAAATAATTTTCCGAAGATTTTCATGCTTTTTCCCTTCATCCTTCATTAAGTAGAAATTTTCAAAAATTTTTCAAGGCATCAACTACGAAATCGATATCCTGTTTTGAATTGTAGAAATGCGGTGCAAATCTAATGTATCCTTCACGTAACGAGCAAACTATTTTTTTCTGGCTGAGAATATCAAATATTTTTTGTGCATTTTCACTTCGGAAGCTTACAATTCCTGATAAATGCCTTTCAGGTATTGAATGCAATGGTGATTTATATCCAATCTTCGCAAGTTTATCAATAAAATATTTTGAATTGCTCAAAATCTGCTTTTCAATTTCATCAAAGCCAAATTCATTAAATAATTTCATCGAAGAATTGAAAGCATAGATTCCAAGATTATTCAATGTTCCCGGTTGAAATCTTTCAGCAGTTTCTTTTGGAGTGAGATCGAAGTCAAGCAGATTCCAGGCATCTTTTACTGCAAGCCAGCCAATAGGGGCTGATTTCATTTTATCCTGCAAATCTTTTCGGACATAAATAAAAGCCAATCCCTGTAAACCTAAAAGCCATTTCTGTGTTCCGCTTGCAAGGAAATCAATATTAAACTTTTCAACATCAAGTCGGACCGCACCCAAACCCTGAATTGCATCAACTGCAAAAATTATTCCCTTTTCTTTGCAGACTTTCCCAATCTTCTCAAGATCAATTCTATAGCCGGATAGAAACTGAACAAAGCTGATTGAAATTAATTTTGTTCGTGTATGAATAGCATTTATTATTTCTTCAGCAGTTACAATTCCATTCGTTGATTTTATGATATCAACTTCAACACCTTTTTCTTTCAGCTGAAGGAAAGGATAAACATTTGCCGGAAACTCAACATCATTCAAAATAATTCTGTCTCCCTCTTTCCAATCAATCCCTTGTGCCAGCCAGATAATTCCATTGGTTGTATTATCAAGAAAAGCGATTCTGTCTCCGCTGCAATTTATCATTTCGCCAATCATCTCTTTGGTTTCATCGGCGACGTCTTTGAATGCATAGTAATCGTCTATTTTCTCTTCGCTTCTTTCTTTTAGAAATAATTCTATTCTCTCTTTAACTTTTGTGGTGATCGGTCCTGTGGATGCGTGGTTGAAATAGAGAATTTCATTCTTCAAATATGGAAAATAACTTCTGGCTTTTTCGATAGTTTCTGGATTCATTCGGGCATTCTGCTTTCTTTGATATTAGCAACAATAATAATTAGATTTTGATAGAAGATTTTACAATCATATATCGTAAAAAACCAACCAATTTCAAACAATAATGGGCAAAAAAATGGCATATCCTAAAGCTCAAAAACACAAGGAACTCTCCCCTGAAGATTTAAGATGGAAATGTGACCCGGAAATTTTAGAATTCGATTCAACAGAAGACTTAAAGCCGATTGAAGGAATTCTCGGACAGGAACGGGCGCTAAAAGCAATAAGGCTTGGTGTGGAAATGAGAGCTCCGGGATATAACATTTTTATCTGCGGAATGTCCGGCTCAGGAAAAGCGACAACAGTAAAGAAGATGCTTGAAACTATTGGAGCTGATTGTCCTCCTATTTATGACTATGCTTATGTAAATAATTTCAAAGATTCTGATAGACCAACTCTATTGACTTTTTCCAAAGGAATGGCAAAAGTTTTCAGAAAAAATCTTACGCACGCAATAGAAATTCTGAAAATAAAAATTCCGCAGGCTCTTGAAAGTGAAGATTACCTGGAAAGAAAGAAGAAAATAGTTTCCGATTACACTCAAAGAGAACAGGTTTTGATGCAGGAGTTTGATGCAAAAATGAGAAAGGTAGGATTTTCGCTCGGTCAGGTCAGAATGGGAGAAATTGCACGCCCCGATATACTGCCAATGGTTAAGGATAAACCCGTACCTGTATTTCAATTGAATGAACAGATTGAACAAGGTAATATTACACAGGAAGAAGCCCAGGAGTTGGTAAAAAAATATAACGATCATCAGCAGGAGCTTCAAATATTATTCAAGAAAGGTTTGAAGACCAGCGAAGAATTTCAGGAAAAACTTCAGGCACTCGAAAGAGGAAGTATTGTTAATGTAGTTAAAGGAATAATTGACAATCTACAGGAAAAATTTAATGAGCCTAAAGTTGTTGAGTACCTTGAGCATGTTGAAAAAAATATTCTGGAAAATATCCAGATTTTTAAAGGTGCTAAGCCAGTAGGAGAAACTACCGAAGAAGGTTTTATAATTGATTACTTCAAAGAATATAATGTAAACATCATCCTTGATAACTCAGACACTAATGAATGTCCAATCATCATCGAAACATCTCCAACTTACTCAAATCTTTTTGGTGCAATTGAGCGGATCAACGATGGCAGAGGAAGTTTCTTCAGTGATTTCACTAATATAAAAGCAGGTTCTCTTTTGAGAGCAAACGGCGGTTACATTGTTTTAAATGTTATGCACTTGTTTGAAGAACCGGGTGTATGGAAAACATTAAAAAGGGTTTTGACTTACAATAAGCTTGAGTTCCAGGATTCACCAACAATTTTTCAGCTATCAACTTCAACACTGAAACCTGAGCCGATTGATATAGATGTGAAAGTTATATTGATTGGCAGCCAGCACATTTATGCTCTGCTCTCAGAGTATGAATACGATTTCAAAAAAATGTTCAAAATTAAAGCTGACTTTGATTACGAGATTAAACGTTCGGATAAAGTTCTTACTGAATACGCTCGGGTAATAAAAAAATTGATCAAAGAAGAAAAGTTGAAAGAGTTTGATAGTTCCGCAATTGCATATCTTATGGAACTTGCAGCAGTTTTTGCCGGACAGAAGAATAAATTAACGACACGCTTTTCGAAAATTGCAGACATTGCACGTGAAGCAAACTTCTGGGCAATTGATGATGGCTTTGACGTGGTAAATGCAGAGCATATAAAGAAAGCATATAAAAATGCTGTCAACAGGCACGGAATGCTTGAGAGTAAAATTTCTGAGATGTATGAAGACGGGTCGTTCCTGATGGATACAACAGGTGAAAGAGTTGGACAAATAAACGGGCTTGCAGTTTATGAAGCAGATTTTTATTCTTTTGGAAGACCAACAAGAATAACAGCAACAGTTTCACTCGGCAGCGGCAATATTATAAATGTTGAACGTGAAGCAGGAATGAGCGGCAGACATTACAACAAAGGTGTTCTTATTATCTCGGGTTATTTCAAAGAAACTTTCGGACAGGATATTCCGCTTGCCTTTAATGTGAATCTTGTATTCGAACAATCTTATGGAACCGTCGATGGAGACAGTGCTTCGTGTGCAGAAATTTATGCTTTACTTTCTACACTTTCAGGATTGCCAATTAAACAAGGCATTGCTGTTACAGGCTCTTTAAATCAGAAAGGTGATGTTCAGCCAATTGGCGGTGTTAATGAAAAGATCAAAGGATTCTTTGAGGTTTGTAAACAAGAAGGTTTAACTGGAAAACAAGGAGTAATCATCCCTGTTCAAAATGTAAAAGAACTAATGTTAAGCGAGGAAGTAATTGAAGCTGTAAAAAACAAACTATTTCACATTCATCCAATTTCAAGGATAGAAGAAGGCATAGAAATTTTAACAGGAGTGAAAGCTGGAAAGAAAACTCCAAAAGGCTATGAGAAAAATTCTGTGTTCGACCTCGTCGAGCAAAAGCTGAAAGAGATGTATAAGAAATCCCGTGCAATTAGGAATGAGTATTCTACGTCTACACGAAAAAAGAAAAGGAAATAAAAATTTTGAATAGTAACTCTCGAAAAACCAAGATACTTGCGACGCTTGGTCCGGAAACATCCGGTGTAGAAAAAATTAAACAGTTGATTGCTGCCGGTGTGAATGCGGTTCGGCTGAATATGTCTCATGGTAACTATGATTTTTATTCATCATTGTTTGAAAACATTCATACAGCAAGAACTGAACTTAATTCTTCTTTGGCAATCCTTGCCGATCTTCAGGGACCCAAAATCAGAATTGGCGAATTAACTGAACAGAAAATTGAAATATTCACGGGGAATAGCATTGAAATAACAACTGAGGACATTACCGGGAATAATAAAATCATTTCAACTTCATATAAAAGTTTACAGACTGATGCTGAAGTTGGAGATTTGATTTTGATAAATGATGGCTTGATCAGATTAAAAATCATCAGCAAGAAAAAAAACTCTGTTGTCTGTAATATTGAAAACGGAGGAATTCTCTCACCTCGAAAAGGAATGAATCTGCCGGGGATGAAGCTATCGACGCCATCATTAACAGAAAAGGATTTTGAAGACCTAAATTTCTTAGTAGATAAACCTGTTGATTACATTGCCTTGTCGTTTGTAAGGAAGTCAGAAGATATTGTTCAGTTGAAAGAATGGCTGACAAAAAAAGGAAAACCAATCCCTATAATTGCTAAGATAGAAAAGAAAGAAGCTATAGATTCATTCGATACAATTTTGAATGCTGCTGATGGAATAATGGTTGCTCGCGGTGATCTTGGAGTTGAACTCTCCCCTGCTAAAGTTCCCGTCATTCAAAAGGAGATTATTAAAAGATGCAATGAAACCGGCAAGCTTGTTATCACGGCAACTCAAATGCTTGAATCGATGATTAACTCACCAATTCCAACCCGTGCTGAGGCTGCTGATGTTGCAAACGCTGTTTGGGATGGGAGTGATGTTGTGATGCTCAGTGGTGAAACTTCCGTTGGCAAGCATCCGATTGAAACAGTTATGATGATGCACGAAATTGTCATCAACGCTGAACAGCATTCCATCTCAAATGAGAATATAAAATTTCAGGTACCTGAAGCTCTTGAAGAAAATTTATTTGATTCAGTACTTAAAGGAATTACTTCAGTCGCTGAACAAACAAAAGCAAATGCTATTGTCGTGTTCACTTACAAAGGAAGAGCTGCCCGTGGGCTGGCTAAGTTTCGTCCGGCATCAAAAATTATTGCTATATCTGACAGCTTCGAGACTATGAATAATTTGTGTCTTCGCTGGGGAGTTAATTCACTTTTCATCGATAAGATTGACAAACAGCACGCAGCTATTGAAGATGCGAAGGATTTAATACTGAATGCAGGACTTGTTAGTAAAGGCGACCTGGTTATATTTTTATCAAGAGCACCTTTCTCTGAAAAAGGCCGAAGTGATTTTCTTCATTTTGAAGTTTTATAATTGAAGTTTAAATAGACAGATGGATAAAGTTTTAGCAAAATGGTGGGAATCAACCAGCGGAGATAAAATTCTCTGCACACTTTGTCCAAGGTATTGCGAGATTGGGGAAGGACAGCCTGGATTTTGTTATATCAGGCAAAACATTGATGGCAAGCTTTATTCAATTGGCTATGGACGACCAACTGGTTTTGCAATTGATCCAATCGAAAAAAAACCACTTAATCATTTTCTTCCGGGCTCATCAATTTTAAGCTTTGGAACTGCAGGTTGCAACCTCGGCTGCAAGTTTTGCCAGAACTGGTCTATGAGCAAAGCAAAGATTGATGATCTTAACTCACTCGAAGCTTCACCTGAAGATGTTGTTAACCTTGCAAAAAGATATGACACACCTTCTATTGCTTACACATATAATGATCCAACTATTTTCGGCGAGTATGTTATTGACATTTCAAAGATTGCTAGAGAAGAAAGAATAAAATCAGTAATGGTAACAGCAGGCTATATTGATAAAGAAGCCCGCAAGGATGTTTACAAATATATTGATGCAGCAAATGTTGATCTTAAAGCATTCACAGAAAGATTTTACTGGAAGAATACTTATTCTCATCTTGACGATGTACTTGATACTCTCGTCTGGTTAAAAAATGAAACTGATGTATGGATTGAACTGACAACTTTGTTAATTCCTGATGAGAATGATTCACCGGAAGAAATCAAACTTGAGTGTGACTGGATACTTAAAAACCTTGGTGATAGTGTTCCTTTACACTTCACTGCTTTTCATCCTGATTTTAAAATGATGGATAAAGAAAGAACTCCTGAAAGAACTCTCACAAGAGCAAGAAAAATTGCAATCGATTTAGGAATTAAATATTGCTACGTTGGAAATGTTCATAACACAGAAGGGCAAACCACTTACTGCCCGAACTGTAAAGAGAAATTGATTAAAAGGGATTGGCATTCGGTTATTTCAAACAAATTAGTAAATGGAGCCTGCAAATCCTGCAGTGAAAAAATAGCGGGAGTTTTTAATTAATTCTTTACTCCGAAGGCTTGCAGATAATTAATTATCATATCAAATATTTTTAACTTTGCTTTAAACATCTTTCACTTTTCGAGTATTCCAGATGAATTTATTAAATGGTAAAATAACTTTTATAACCGGTGCTTCATCAGGTATCGGCAAAGCCTGTGCGGAAATCTTTGCAAAAGAAAAATCAAACCTAATATTATCAGCCAGAAGAATAGAAAGATTGAAATCCCTCGCAAATAAATTAGAAAAAGCTCACGGAATAAAAGTAAAATGTTTGAAGCTGGATGTCAGGAATTACGATGAGGTTAAAAAAGCGATAGATTCTTTGGAAAATAACTGGAAGAAAATTGATATTCTAGTAAACAATGCTGGACTTTCACGCGGACTTGATAAAATTCACGAGGGCAAAAAAGAAGACTGGGATGAAATGATTGATACAAATATTAAAGGCCTGGCTTATGTAACAAGACACGTCCTTCCTTTGATGGTTGAAAGAGAGAAGGGACATATTATAAATATCGGTTCAACTGCCGGGCACGATGTTTATCCTGCCGGAAATGTTTATGCCGCCACAAAGTTTGCAGTTAAAGCATTAAGTCAATCCACTCGCTACGATGTTTTAGATAAAGGTATCAAAGTCAGCAGCGTTGATCCAGGAATGGTTGAAACAGAATTCAGCCTAGTCAGGTTTTCAGGAGACAAGGAAAGAGCAAAGAAAGTTTATACGGGAATAAAACCACTTAGTCCAAGAGATGTTGCTGAGACAGTTTTATTCTGTGCTACAAGACCGCAGAATGTAAATATCAACCAGGTTATTCTAACACCGCTGGCACAAGCGTCTTCTACACAATTAATTAGAAAAGAAAAATAATTAAGCAAAAGTTGTAATATCACCAGCACCTTCACGTACAACCACAGGCTCTTCCCCGCTCAAATCAATTACGCTGGATGGTTTTCCGCTCAGATTTCCAGATGCAAGCATCAAATCAACCTGAGAATTAAATACTGCTTTTATCTCCTGCGGATCAATAATTAATTCACCTTTGCGTGTTGTCGTGCTTGTGCTAACTATCGGGTTACCTAATCCTTCAACAATCTTCAAAGCAACAGGATGATCGGGAATTCTAATCCCAACTGTTTTTCTTTTGCTCCATAATTTTTTAGGAACATTCTTAGCCGCAGGAAGGATAAAGGTATATGGACCCGGCAATAATCGCTTCATAGTTTTATAGGCATAATCAGATACCTTCGCATACTTAGCAATATCTTTCAGATCAGGGCAAATGAAACTTAATAATTTTATATCCGGATTACTTTTAATCTCTTTAACTCTGTCCAGTGCCTGCTTGTTGAAAATATCGCAGCCGATACCGTAAACTGTGTCTGTCGGGTAAATAATGACACCGCCTTCTTTAAGTATATTAATCGCTTTATTTATAAACCTGAGTTCCGGATTAACGGGATGTAATTCATAATATTCCATTGGGTTCCTCTAAATATTTCCGGGGCTAATTATTGTTGATAAGATCTAAAATACTATTGCCAAGATAGAATTATGGCTGAATTTATCAACCCAAAATTAATATTTCCTAATGCTATAAACAGGGTAAAAACATAAGAAAATATCATTTTGTTTAAGTAAAAAATCTTTATATTTAGCCCTCAAAATTTAACAGTTATTGATATCAAAGGAGTTTATAATGGCTAGAAAATGTCAGGTCTCGGGAACAGGGCCACGATACGGAAGCAGTATTTCGCATGCTCATAACAAGACTAAAAGAAGATTTTTACCCAATTTACAAAAGAAGAAAATCTGGGTTCAGGAATTAAACCGCGAGGTTACAATTAAATTATCAGCAAAGTCTTTAAAAACTATAAGTAAAAACGGAACTGCCGATATTGCCAAAATGATCAGGGAAAAGAAAATTAAAGTTAATTGAATTTAACAAAGTGTTTAAAATCAAAAGGGAAGCAAGTTGCTTCCCTTTTTTTTGTTCATACTCTTGATTGTCTACTCTCTTACAACCCAAACTTTAACCTTCGCACCAACACTGGGATGAACCTTTATGTTCACGCTGTAAATGCCAAGAGTCTTAATAGCTTCTTCAATTTCAATTTTTCTTTTATCAATTTCGTATCCTTTTTCTTTGAGGTTATCGGCAATCATCTGGGAAGTAACGGTACCAAAAATCTTATCTTCTTCACCAACCTGAACTGGAATAGTAATTGAGACTTTCTCTAATTCAGTTGCCAAAGTTTCAGCCGCCTGCAATTCGTGCTTGGCTTTTTTAACTACAGCTTTTTTCTCATCTTCAAGGGCTCTTAAATTTCCATCAAGAGCAATGTAGGCAATCTTTCTCGGCAGGAGGAAATTATGGGCATAACCATCCTTAACATCAACAACCTCGCCTACCTGTCCGAGCGGTTCATAATTTTGTCTTAGTATTACTTTCATCTTATAACTCCTTTTTAACTATCTTATGCTTTCAGAAACGTATGGCAGCAAAGCCATATGCCGCGCTCTTTTAACTGCTATAGCGAGTTGTCTTTGATATTTAGAGCTGGTACCTGTAATTCTTTTAGGAATTATCCTGCCCTGTTCAGAAACAAATTTTTGCAGCAGCTTAACGTTTTTATAATCAATATATTTTATTTTTGCCTGCGTAAAGCGGCAGATTCTTTTTGTTTTGATTTCTTTTTTTTGCGTCATCATAATTATTTATCCTTCATTAAATCTGATTCTTCATTTGATAAAAATTTGTCGAAAGAATCCTCTGTATAATCAGCATCGTTTTCCTCAATAACTACAGAATTATCTTCTTCATCAGTTATAGCTTCAGCATCAACGAATTTTCCTCTTTTATTAAGGAACTGGATTCTTCTTGCTTTGATTTCAACTATGCTGCGGTTATGTCCATCATCTGTTTTCCAGGTTCTGCTCTGCAATTCACCATCTACCAAAACAGCGGAACCTTTTTTAAGTCTTTCCTTACAGCTTTCCGCAAGTTTATTCCAGGCAACAATGCCAACGTAACAAACATCCTCCTGCCAAGAGTTAGTGCTGTCTTTGAATCTTCTGTTTGAAGCTAAAGAGAAATTTACAACGGGGGTTTTATTTGTAGTTTCTCTGAAGATCGGGTCTTTAGTTAAATTGCCAGCAACTATCACGTAATTAATTTCCGGCATTTTCAATTCGGCCATGGTTTAATCCTCCATCATATCATTGTTTATGTTTATACGTCAATTACGGGTGTCTCTTCAACATCCTCATCAGCTTCTTCCGGAGGAACGACTGGTATTTGTTCCACTTCTTCCACTAATTGAGGCAACAGAGATTTATCAATTTCAATTTGTTCGAGTGCTTCTTTTGAGAGGGTAATTGTTAGATATCTTAAAATAGTTTCATCTAACTGATAATATCTTTCAAGTTTTGGAATGAGATCAGGCAGGGAATTAAATCTGAAGATTGCATAATAACCGATCTTGCTCTTCTTTACCTGGTAAGCAAGTCTTTTTCTGCCCCAATCTTCTACTTCTAGTATCTCACCACCGCTGGTGATAATATTTTCTTTGACTCTTCCGATGAGACTTTTTATCGCTTCATCATCAAGTGCAGCATTTATCAGAATGGCACTTTCGTAAACACGTTTACTCATTTATAAAACTACCTCCCTATGGACTTAAGGCCTCTTGCAACATTTTTGCAGGAAGCAGGGTTGTTAAAATTATTCTTTTGGGCGACAAATCTATTTAATTAATGGAGCAATAACAAGTGCAATTACTGCCATTAATTTTATTAAAATATTCAGTGATGGACCGGATGTGTCCTTAAACGGATCGCCTACTGTATCGCCGACAACTGCAGCCTTATGGGGATCTGAACCTTTAAAATACTTCTGACCATCGACTTCAAATCCGCTTTCAAACATTTTTTTAGCATTATCCCAGGCACCGCCTGCATTAGCCTGAAAAATAGCCATTAAAACACCTGTCACAGTAACTCCAGCTAACAATCCGCCGAGCATTTCAGCACCCCCTAGAAAACCAACAGCAACTGGAGATGACACAGCCAGCAAGCCGGGAACCACCATCTTTCTGATTGCAGCTTTAGTTGAAATTTCTACACATTTTCCGTACTCAGCAGCTCCATCGGCCTCGTCGAATGTCTTGATATCTTCCTGTGACCATTCAGACTGTTCTTTTCCGTGATACTTTTTCATGATGGCCAGTGCTTTGGTAAGAGCAGGGATATTTTTGAATTGTCTTCTAACTTCTTCAATCATAGCCATTGCGGCTTTTCCAACAGCGCTCATAGCCAATGCAGAGAATAAGAATGGAAGCATTCCACCAACAAATAAACCAGCCATCACATTTGCCTTTGAAATATCAATTGACTTGATGTTGGCAGCTGTCATAAAAGCGCCAAACAGGGCCAATGCAGTTAATGCTGCTGAACCAATCGCAAAACCTTTACCGATTGCTGCGGTTGTATTTCCAACTGCATCAAGTTTATCTGTTCTTTCTCTTACTTCTTTTGGAAGCTTGGACATTTCAGCAATACCACCGGCATTATCTGAAATAGGACCGTATGCATCAACTGCTAACTGGATACCCGTATTTGAGAGCATACCAACCGCAGCTATAGCAATTCCATATAAGCCTCCAAAATGGAATGCAGCTATTATGGAGACTGCAATTATAATTACAGGAATAGCAGTTGAGAACATACCATTGCTTAGACCAGCAATTATATTTGTTGCACTACCAGTTAATGACTGCCTCGCGATTGATTTAACAGGAGGCTTACCAAAACCAGTAAAGAATTCAGTAATCACACCGATCAGCACCCCAGCAACCAATCCAATAACTGTTGCAAAGAAAATACCGAGCGAAGTTATTTGATAAGACATACCGTATAGAGGATCATCGTACGTCCACTGAGCAGGCAATATCCAATCAATTATAAAATACAAAGCAATGATCATCAAAAATGATGATCCAAATTCTCCGTAGTTCAAGGCTTTTTGTGGATCGCCACCCTCTTTAACTCTGACAAACAATGTTCCGAATATTGACATTATAATTCCAATTCCGGCTACAGCAAGAGGAAGAAGAATGGCACCAAGCCCATTGTAGTTTTCAGCAAATTCAGGTAAACCGAAGAATGCTGCACCAAGCACCATCGTACCGATTATTGATCCAACATAGGATTCAAAAAGGTCTGCACCCATTCCGGCAACATCACCTACGTTATCACCCACATTATCAGCAATAGTAGCAGGATTTAAAGGATGATCTTCTGGAATTCCAGCTTCAACTTTTCCAACAAGATCGGCACCGACATCAGCAGCTTTTGTGTAAATACCACCACCGACACGGGCAAAGAGTGCAATAGATGAAGCTCCAAAAGAAAACCCGGTTATTACTGTAATCACTCTGTTAAGATCGTGGATATTACTCACTCCGAACAAATCAGAATAAATAATGAAGAGAGTTCCCAAGCCAAGAACGCCCAATCCAACAACTGCCATTCCCATAACAGAACCACCAGCAAATGCTATCTCAAGAGCTTTGCCAAGACTGGTTCTTGCAGCATTAGTTGTTCGGACATTTGCTTTTGTTGCGACTTTCATTCCGATGTATCCTGCAAGAGCTGAGCATAAAGCTCCCACAATAAATGAAACAGCAACTAGTGGTGAGGAATCAGCAGGGTCTGCAGAAACTGCAAGAAGTATTGCGACACATACTACAAAAATAGAAAGGATTTTATACTCAGATTTTAAAAAGGCCATCGCACCTTCAGAGATATGACCGGCGATTTTTTTCATTCTATCAGTACCGGGATCTTTTTTACTTATCCAGGAAGATTTGAAAAAAGTAAATAAAAGTGCTATAACTCCGAAGAAAGGAATAATATAAAAGAATGATGGCATAATTTTCTCCCGCGGTTATTAAATATTTTGGTTCGGATTATTTTGATTTTCAGATTTCATTAAAATACTATTTGCCTCAAGCATTTTTTTGCTGCCGCCAAATATAAATTCATCAATAAGTTGAGAACCCTTATTAAAAGTGTTCTGATATTCTTTTAACTCTTCTTTTGAAAATTCGGACAGCACGTAGTCGGATAAAGCTATTTCTGGAGGATTACCTCCTATACCAATTCTGATTCTCGGAAACTGATCTGTTATCAGATGATATATAATAGAACTTAATCCGTTATGCCCTCCATCGCCTCCAGATAGGCGCACTCGTAAAATATAATTCTTTAAATTCGTATCATCACAAACAACGAGGAAATCTTCAGGTGAAAGATTATATCTATCAACAACTTGTCTTGCCGCTATTCCGCTATTGTTAACATAAGTGACTGGTTTAATAAGAACATAATCGTGATCGCTAATCTTACCCTGAGCTTCTAAATATTCACCCGTTGTTTCTTTAAAATTGATTTTCTTCTTCGACACAAAATGATCTAACAATAAAAATCCGGCATTATGCCTGGTATTTTCATACCGAATGCCGGGATTTCCTATTCCAAATATAACCCGCAAAGCAAATAGGAATTTATTATTCTTCTTCTTTTTCTTCTTTCTTACCTTTTGATATTACTTCGGGTTCCGCAGTCTCTTCAACGACGGCTTCCGCAGCTGGAGCGGCTTCTTCCCTAACCTTAGCGTGTACTACCTGAACTATCAACGATTCCGGGGAGTCAGTAAATTCTATATCCTCATATTTCAAATCCCTGATATGGATAGAATCATTCAGATTTAAACCAGAAATATCCACAGAAATATGCTCTGGAATATTACGGGGTAAACATTCAACTTCAATTTTATGCATGACATGCTGAATTACTCCACCTTCTTTAACTCCAATTGGGGAACCTACTAACTGTACGGGTATTTCAAGCTTAATCTTTTCACCCTTTATCAAGCCAAGAAGATCAAAATGTACAACCTTGTCAGTAACAGGATGAAACTGAACATCCTTAATAATGCATTCATACTCATCGTGTCCTTCTAACTCAAGTGAAATCAGATGAGTTTTGGCAGTGAATACAAGGGGATTAATAGCTTTGTCAGCAACACTTATATGGATCAATTGATTATTTTTTGAATAAAAAACTCCGGGTATAATTCCTTCGTTCCTGATTCTTCTTGTTTCAGATTTACTAAAATCTTTTCTTTCCGATGCTTTTAACTTTGTTGTTTCCATTTTGGCTAGAACTCCTGTTAACCTTTATCAATATGAAATAATGAACTAATAGATTCGTTATTAAATGCTCTTCGAATTGCCTCTGCAAATAATTCTGCTGAAGTAATTACCTGAATTTTATTTTCCTTTTCAATTCCTTCAACATTTATTGTATCCGTAACATATAATTTTGTTACTTTCGAATTACTTATTCTTTCTAATGCTTTACCCGATAGAACCGGATGTGTAATTGCGCCATAAATATCCTGAGCCCCTTTTTCCTTTAATGCTTCAATAGCTCCGACAAATGTTCCGGCAGTGTCAATAAGATCATCAACAATCAAAATATCCTTACCATCAACATCACCGATTATATTCATAACTTCCGCAAGATTTTGCTTTGGTCTTCGTTTATCTATAACAACCAGACCGCAATCAAGCATTTTTGCATAAGCTCTGGCAATCTTTATACCTCCTACATCGGGTGAGACAACAACAAGATTCTTCTTATGCATCTCAATCCTGTCTCTGAAAACTGACGACCCATAAAGGTGATCAAAAGGAATATCAAAGTAACCCTGAATTTGTGCAGCATGTAAATCCATTGTTACAATCCTGCTCGCTCCTGCACCTGTCAGCAGGTTCGCCATCAGTTTTGCTGTTATCGCAACCCTCGGCTGATC
Source organism: Ignavibacteriaceae bacterium (assembly GCA_035478175.1). Classification (GTDB taxonomy): domain Bacteria; phylum Bacteroidota; class Ignavibacteria; order Ignavibacteriales; family Ignavibacteriaceae; genus IGN2. Next base: position 16,163 of record DATIJX010000173.1, on the reverse strand, counting down.
TTTTCTATCCTGACGTGCATAACCAAAATACGGGATAACGGCAGTAATTGTTTTAGCTGAAGCACGCTTTGCCGCATCGATCATTATCAGCAGTTCCATCCAGTTTTCTGCCGGAGGATTTGTAGATTGAATAATGAAAACGTCCAATCCCCGGATATTCTCCCCATACTTAACCCATATCTCACCGTCGCTAAACCTTTTTAATTCAATCACTCCCAGGGATTTCCCAATCCTTGAAGCGATTTTTTTTGCAAGCGGAATATTAGAGCCGCCGGCAAAAACCATATAATCGTTCGTTGCCATAAAAAGTTCGATTTTCTTTAAAAAAATAGAGGACAAATATATGTAAAGCCCCTAGTTAAGTCAACAAAATATTAGCGCTATAAATTTAATTTTATGCGTTTATTAGGTTCAGCTTTTTCGTTTTTTCAACAAAAAGAATATTACAAGTAGTAAAACCGCCCCTGATAATGCATAGATCCACACAGGAGTTTCTTTTAGCTTATAAGGTTGAAAAGTTACAGAAATAGTTTTTCCTCCCCCTATTTCAGAAAGTTTATAGTTCCATGAGAGTGATTTTCCACCGACCTGATGAGCATTATGGCTTAGTATATCCCCCGGAATGGTATATTTATATGCAACACTGAATGTGCTGGCGTCAATACCAAAACCAGTTGCTATAGGAGGGATAATCTGACTAAATACTATCTGTCCACCCGTCTTCTCCAAGAAAGAAAATTTATACTCGGAAAAAACTTTTGCCTTATTAAGAGAGTCAATATGAGTAAATGAAATATCAATGATTGCATGCGTCGTAAAGTCTGTTGTATCTCTATAAACATTTACATTTTCAACACTGCTGAAATCAGATTGAAATTCTGATCTAATTGAATCAGGATTAAAGATGCCCAAGTTATCAACTACCTTTTCACTTTCCTCATTCGCAAATCTCATCCAGTAATCAATCCGCATTTTACCAGAGCCGTCAGGGTACAGTGTTACTTCTTGATAATAATTTAAACAACCATTTAAGCTAAGTGCAATTAAAAATAATAGAAGATAAGAATAAAATTTTTTGCCATTTAGATAAGAGATTTTAGTATTATTCATTTTGATTTGAATCCACTTTTAAGAATGCTAATCAAATTTAGAGAAAATAAATTAAATTCGCTTAACTGAATTAATCACTTTTAGAACAAGTAAGGTTAAATTATGCCGACGTACGATTATAAATGCTCAAATTGCAATCATACTTTTGAATATTTTCAGCCTATGAGCGCTGCCCCATTAACGGAGTGTCCGCAATGTAAAGGAAGATTAAAAAGAATTATTGGAACCGGTTCTGGACCAATATTCAAAGGAAGCGGTTTCTATCAAACGGATTACAAAGGCAAATCTCAGCAGCGCAAAAAAATCAATGAGACTGATAGCAAGCCATCGAGTACTGAAAAGACTGTTAGCAAAGATGATAAGAAATAAGATTTAGTTTTATTGAAGAGACATTAATTTCAGAAATCGTTAAATAGTTTTTAGGATTCGATCACTAAAAATCTGCACCAAGCGAAAAATAAAATTTAGGGCTTGAAAATCCTTCGATGTTATAAGCCCAGGCAACATCAAACCGAAGAAGAAAGTAAAGGAAATACACTCTTGCACCAACGCCGGTTCCTACCAGCAGATCATCAGTAATAAGATTTCCTTGAGAGTTTCTGGTAAATAAACTTACCTTGCTGTTGTCATTCCAGGTAGCGCCGGCATCAACAAAAGCCACGCCTATAATATTGCTGAATAGCAGCGGTAAACCTCCAGTTAGCAAGTAACGTATAAGCGGAAATCTTAACTCCATATTTGCCAGGACATATTTTGTTCCAATGCGCTCAGAGTAATCGTAACCACGCAAAGGAAGAACAGCGGTCAGGAATGCAAAATCTGAAGCAGACTGAATTGGAATTTCGGTAGTAGCAAAAGTTCTGTTAATCCAGTTTTCTGTGCCGCCTATGAAAAATCTTTGTGGATTTTCACCGCCTGAATATCCGCCGGACAATCTTAATGCAAGCGAATGATCATAGAAAAACCTGAGATAAGTTCTCATATCACCAATGACAGAGTAAAAACTTTTAGTCGGGTCAGTTATTCCAAGATCACCGAAGACATCAAACCGATATCTTGTTCCCTGAATAGGTGCAGTATATCCCCATAGAACATTATCGAAAACAAGACTCACCTGGGGAACTGTGAAGGTTACATTTTCGGTCGGCTCTAAAATATTATCAAGATTTTCACCCATAACATTTAGGACACTGGCCCCAAAATCAAATCTATAAAACCTGTTTAAAGGAAAACTTGCCGAACCAGAAGCACCAAAATTTCTGTAGCGGAATAAATTAGAAGTTAAGAATCCTCGTGGATCATATCTAAGCAATCGCACAAATCTCGCTGTGTGAAAGCCTTCAATACCCCAGTTGATTCTTTTTGCAAGATAATAGTAAGCCAGGCCATAATCACTGTTCTTCAAGTCAATTTGCAGACCTGTCACTCCAATTAATCTATGATTTCCAAGTACATCACTGAAAGAAATAACTGTTGACCCAATTAATCCATACAACGTACTGTATGCAGCATTTGCATATATAAGATCTGGAGCGAAGTTAATCCTGTATTGATTTACCTTAAAGTTACCTTCCCCATCAAGGTTTTCAATAGAACTTAGTGAATCAACTTCGTCCTCTTTTTTTGTTGTAACCACCTGCTCAGTTCCAAAAACATAATTACCAAAATCAACTGTAACTGAATCGCCATATTTCTTAGTAGAGTCAACAAAACTTCCGCTAAAAAACATTGAAGGATTAAAATCTGTAGTATCACCCTCAGCCTCCTTATTTTGATCCAGAGGAGGAGCATCCAGATCCAATTTGCCCTGCCTGAACTTAGTTGCTGGCAGTTCTTTCATATCAAGTTCGGAATCGAAAGCATTATTTAATAGAAAAATATTAAATGAGGATTTATATAACGAGGAGAATGCCAGCTTCTTACCATCTTTTGAAGCAGAAAGCTGATACAAGCCTGATTGAGAATTTGTTACAGGTTCAGGTTTAACATCTTTTATGTCATTTACAAAATTATCCTCAGAAGAAAATACCAGCTTTTTTCTGTAGATATTATTAATACCATTAAGATCCGAGATGAACAAAATTTGACTTCCATCAGAACTGACGATAGGATTAGTTTCATTGCTATTGGGCATGTCAGTAATTCTTTTTATCTGACTGGTTTCAACATCAAGTGCATAAATTTCGGTTTGCGTAACATCATGCTTATAAATCTTAAATCCGTCGGGAACTTCTTTAATATTGTTATAACTATTTCTATCCGAAGAAAAATATATTGTCTTTCCGTCATAAGACCAGTTAGGATCCTTATCAGTGAAAATATCGTTAGTTAAATTTTTTATTTCTTTCGTTTCTAAATTATAAGTATAAATATCTGTCTGTCTTGCAGTTTGTCCGATAAAAGCTAAATACTGGCCATCCCAGGACCAGGCAACACTTTGTACACCATCCATCTTTATTGGAAGCGTGATATAATCTTCATCCTCAACATCAAAAATGTAGACAACATCATAACCATGACTTAAAGCAGCAATTGCAATCTTGGAACCATCCGGCGACCAGGTTAAGCCGGGAGTCAAAATATTCAACTCTTCAAAATTTGGAGATCTGTTTCCTTCTGCAAGTCTTGTTATGATCTTGCCAGTGCTCGCATCCATTAAATAAAGACTGAAAAAGAAATCACGGTTTGTTATGAAAGCAATTTTATCACCCTGGGGAGAAATCGCCGGACTTGTATTATAAAATCCCTCATCACCATCAGGATCTGTTAAACGTTTTGCAAACTCATCGGGGTCTTCTGTTATTGCAACATCAGGCCAGTAAACACGCTTTATATCTTTTTTCCATCTTTCATTAAACTCTTTAAGATTCAAACCGATGGTTTGCTTGAACGCAGCATCAACACTTCCAAGACTTCTCAAAGCATTAATTAGCTCGCTAATTTTTTCTCTACCATATCTTCTGGCGATATAATAAAAAACTGCCTGACCGCCCCGGTAAGCAAAATAGCCTGACAATCTCTGGACATCCGGCAGATATTCATTTATTGCTGCGTCTCTGATAAACATATCGGTATCTTCATCCCAGCCAAGAGCCTGATACTCAGCCATACCTTCACTAAACCAAATCGGTATATTTATTTGAATGTTGTTTGCGATAATGTTCTGCAGTGAACCACCATAAAACATATCATTCATCACGGCGTGAACCAGCTCGTGGTGGATAAGATGACGAAATTGTTTGTATGAACCATGATACTGAACTACAACCCTGTTCTTAAACAATTCAGTAAAGCCCTCGATACCTTCACTTAAATAATAATCAGTAACGTTAGTCTCCTGGAAATCATTCTGTGAATTATAAACTATGATAGTTATCCTGTTATTAATTGAATACTTAAAACTTTCCTGAATCCTTGCTAAAGCATCTTCTGAAGCGTGCGCGGTAAACTCAGCAAGTGTTTCGCCATTATTATTAAAGTAAATATCAAAATTTTTCGTTTGGATGTAATACCAATCAAAATATTTATACTGTACTTTATTCTTGCCGAACTGTGCAAACAGACTTATCTGCACAATAAAAATCAAAGCAAGTATTTTAATAATCGATTTTATCATTCTTATATTTTGTTGTTGCTGGTTATAAAATCCAGTTCAAGATTTTCTAAATCCACCCGAACAAGTTTTACTGTAATTTTGTCTCCCAGCCGAAATTGTTTTTTTGTTCTCTTACCAATTAATGAATATTTCTTCTCATCCAAAACATAAAAATCTCCCTCTAAATCTCTGGCACGAATCAGACCTTCTGCTAAAATATCCGTTAATTCAACAAAAATGCCATAATTTACCACTCCCGAAATAACAGAGTGAAACTCCTCACCAAGTTTATTTTGCAAAAATTGAATTTTTTTCAATTTAACGGAACGGCGTTCTGCTTCCATAGCTGTTCGTTCTGTTGCGGAAATATGTTCGCAAATTTTTGTTAATTGGTCAAGAGAATAATTTCTTCCGGATTTTGAAATCAAAGTTTTATCCAAAACTCTATGAACCAATAAATCCGCATATCGTCTGATTGGAGAAGTAAAGTGAGTATAGTTTTTAAAACCCAATCCATAGTGTCCGATGTTTTTTGTTGAATAGATTGCCTTTGCCATAGACCGAACAGCAAGTTCGCTTATCACTCCTTCTTCCTCTGTACCTTTAACTTGTTGCATAAGCTGATTGAATTGGTTTGCTGCTTTACCACCTTTTGGATTGAATGAATAGCCAAGTGATTTTACAAATCTTGTGAACTCGGTAATCTTTTCCTCATCAGGTAGGTCATGAACTCTGTAAACAAATGGAATATTTCCCCGGGAAAAAATTCTTTCAGCAATAGTTTTATTAGCAAGCAGCATAAACTCTTCCACAAGCATGTTGCTTTCTTTCATTTCCTTTTTAAGAATATTGGATGGATGACCACTTTCATCAAGCTGAAACTCTACTTCAGGTGAAAAAAATTCAAAGCTGCCGGTTTTCATTCGCTTGCTTCTTATATGTTTAGCCAGTTCATTCAATAAATTTACTTCGTTAGAAAAATCACCTTCACCGGATTCAATAATTTTTTGTGCTTCCTCATAAGTAAATCTTCGCTTACTGTTTATGATTGTCTTGGCAATTTGATGATTAATCGTTTCACCTTTTCCTGTCATCTCAAAAATAACTGAGAAGGTTAGTCTATCTTCGTTCGGAACAAGAGAACAAATATTATTTGAAAGTTTTTCCGGCAGCATCGGAATTGCTTTGCCGACCAGATATACACTGTTCCCTCTTCCTGATGCTTCTTTATCAATTGAAGTTCCAGCCTTCACATAATGACTGACATCAGCAATATGAACACCAACTTTGAAATTGCCATTTTCCAGTTTTTCAATTGATAGTGCATCATCAAAATCTTTTGCATCCACCGGATCAATTGTAAATACATTTTTATTTCTAAAATCTGAACGACTGCCAAGTTCCTCCTCCAATATTTCCAGATTTATTTTTTCAGCTTCGAGGTTGGTTTTTTCATTAAATAAAAATGGAATACCAAACTCACGTGCAATTGAGGATACTTCGGTGTGCAGAGTTCCCTCTTTGCCAATCACTTCAACTACTTCTCCTACTGGATTCTGCATCCGATCTTCCCAGGATATGTTTCCAACTGCAACTTTATCGCCTGTTTTGGATTCCATCAGACTTTTTTCATTGACATAAATATCCCTGTGAATTTTTGGATCATCCGGAGTAACGAAATAAAATGATTTGGACTTTTTCAATTGACCTACAATCTCTTTTCTTTTTCTTTCAATCACTTTTGTTATTTGCCCCTCAAGGTTTTTTCCCTTCTGCTTTGCAAAGAGAACCACTTCAACTTTATCTCCGTGGAAAGCGCTGTTGATATTTCGGGCTGCAATAAAAATATCTCCCGTCTTGGAATTTTTAGGAGTAACGAACCCATATCCGCCGTCATTTAAATTAAAGTAACCGATTAAAATGTTCGTGTCAGGCATTGAATAAAGTTTATATCTTTTACCGTTCCTTGAAAGGAACTGTTCTGATTCAAGCTGATGTAAATTATTTTTGAGCAGTTGGTAACTTTCGTCATCCTTTATCTTAAGTCGTTTTGCGACTTCTTTGGATTTAAAAGAACTGCCGGGGTTTTCTTTAAAGAAAGTTTTAATTTGATTTTTCATTAGAATACAAAACTATATTTTAAACCGAGTTCGTTTATCATTTCGCTGTAGGTTGAAGATTGATAAGGAGGTTCTTTTCTATCAAACCTGATAATTAGATTTGGAAAATATAATGGATGCTCAATCTTTACGTTTGCACGACTGAAATCCTGGAATACCTGTGAAGTTCCGCCAATCTCATATCTGAAATTACTAACCCTTCCTATTAAACTGAATACCGTTTGAGTACCTACCTGCTGAACATTCACACTTCGAACTACATCCCCCAGTTTTTCATTCAGAACACTGCCGACTATTGATCCCGCAAGTGAAGCTGCAGTAGAAGCGGCAAAGTTTGATTCCTGAATTGATGCATCTTCAGGAAATTTATTTACCATAATGAAGAATATTGCATCAGAAGCCGTTTTAGTTGCATCAAGTTGAAATTGATTGGCGTTTCTTCTGCTTCTATAAACCGAAATGTTGTTTTCATCCTGAAGAAAATTTGTCGTAATACTTTTAACAGGACCCTCAACATTGATCCTAATCTGGATGTCGTATTCATTTGCTCCTGATCTGAGAGTATCCGGGCTGTAAAAACTTTCATAAGTAGCAGTTATATCAACGTATGGATTATCAATTTCGTCAAGAAATTTTAGGTTACCTTCTGCCTGAAAAGTTTTAATGAAATCTAATTTTGAACCGTCGAGTAATACTAATTCCCCTCGCGTAAAAGGCACATCATTATAAATTGTATATTCAAAATTTCCTCCAAGATATACTGTAAGATTTTGTTTAAACTCTCTTGAAAGCACGAACACAACCTTTACTTCATTTTCAACTTGAATCTTCAAGTCAAGATCAAAAGGAATTATTGTTTCCTTCAGTATCTCTTCCTTCTTAAGTTCTGCAACCTGGATTAAGCTGTCAATCTGCTTCTTCAAAAAATCCTGATCTCCAACTGATTTAAAAATATATGTGAACTTATCATTTTCATTCGCGAATGCTGATTGAGTTGGAGAATAATTAATGCTTGCACCTCTGGCAAGTATTAAATCCGCTTTCAGATAGCTTCGGTCTTCTGATGAAGTAAACACTAATGCCTCGCGTGTCCTAACAGTAATATCGCCAAACAGTGATGGGTCAGCCGACCTGAACCGTTCATCGAGCAATTTTAAAGCGCCGGACGCACTTAGGTTAATGCTTTCAATTTTAAAATTCCGCAGGACAAATTCACCACTGGCTGTCATCGTTCCGCCGTTACTTATGTTAGGCTCGTTTTTCAGAATTAAGCTAGAGAGTACTATTTTATTATTTTCAAAGTTAATTTTGGCATCGAGAAGGTACTTTAGATTGTTTGCCACAAAAACAAACGAGGAATTACTAATCGTAAGTTCACCGTTATTTTTAAGATCGTTGTGTGGTCCGCTAAAATTAATATTTCCATTCATTAACCCGTTGAGGTTTCTTGTGCCTGGTATAAGGCCTGTAACAAAGCGAAGATCAAAGTTATCCGCAAAGAGAGTCATATCAACCGTTTTATCCTGAATTAATCTTTCCTCTGAATAAAATGCGAGATCAATAGGAAGAGTACCTTTAAGACCCAGACTGCTTCTCGATTGATTATTTTTTGCTTCCAGAAAATTCAAGTCAACATTCAGTAATTTTTCTGAATATTGAATTTCACTTTCAACAAAGCCGAGATAGACATTTTGCGCTTTAATTGAATCTATAGAATAGCTGAGATTTATTATAGGATTTTCTGCAGTGCCCGTCATAACAAAATCAAGATTTAACTCGCCGTCAAATGAACTCTCGGGGGAAAGACCTAAAAGGTTAGTGTTCAAATCTTTCAACTTAAAGTTACTGAGCTTTAAAGTTAAATCTTCATTACCGGTAAAAGACAATTGCCCACCAAGATTAAGCTTTCCACCGTTATGAACCAAACTTAATGTATCAAAATTGATTTTATCTTCCGAGTAACTGAATTTAATATCACCTGAATTACGCAGGTCAAACTCATAATATTTAAAAAATAATTTATTAAGCAGAACATCCACAAAGCCATCCCTCATAAAAAGTGACCCTTCCAAATCCAGTCTTGTATCAGTCTCATATATAGCACTTAAATTTATTTGTGCATCATTTCCATCAAAATTCAGATCAAAAGTAAGATCAGTAATTTCACTCCCCACAAAGGTTCTTTTTGCGTCAATTTTCATATCAAACATAAATCCTTCAAATGAATCAGCTAATGATGTGTTGTTCATTTTCACAGCAAAATCAAAATCATAAAGGTAGAAAAGTTCAAGACCATCCCAATATTTCATCTGGGTAATTTCAGTGTCAAGTGTTAAAATAGTTGTATCACCTGCGGCTAATAAATTTCCTGTAATTTCTCCGTCAACTTCGATTTCAGCGTTACCTAAGAAAAGTGAAATTAATTCAAACGATTTGAGCTCCAGCAGATACTGTATGTTTAGATTTCTGTTTTTTGGTATAGTTGGAGTGTTCTTTGATAAAACTTCTGTTTTTGTTTCTTGACCGGCTTTGGTAAAATCAGGTGGCTTGATCTGCTCAATCTTCTTTTGGATGGATGAAGAAAGCAAACTTGATTCCTCAGAAATTACATCAATCAATTCCAGCAAAGTAAATTCACCGGTTATAGTAAGATCCGCAAGATCTGAGACAATGTTAATAACACGATTTTCGTCACCGCTTCTTATATCTGCAATTAAAGTAGTGCTGTCTATTTGAATATCATTCAGCTGCGAACTATCAATTTCAAGAACTGCAAACAAGTTTAATTTATCCATGTCGAAGTTCTCCCCGTCTCCCTTGAGAGAAATATTCAACTCTGAATTGATGCCGCTTTCTTTTGCGAAATCATTAATATTGAACCCGGTAAGCGAGATATCGAAGTTATACTTTGCTGCTGTGGAATCTGTGAAATTAAATTCAGTGTTTAACCTGCCTTGTGTTTCAAGAGATGTGAAGACCACATTAGTGCTAATAATTCCCTTTGAGCCTTCTGCCGCGATGCTGAAGTCATTAAAAGACATTCCTTCAATAGTTGAAGCGTTAGCATCTAACTGGATTGCCATCTCAAGAGTTTCAGGAGAAAATCCTTTGCCCTTCAAGCCTCCATTTAAATTTAGGTTTGAACTGATTCCGGCAATCGGCATAAGGTTAAGATTAGCGGTCCTAATCTGGTAATCGTACAAAATCTCTTCACTTCTCAGATCCATTTTTGCTGTTCCACTTATATTACCTTGATCTGTCTTCAGCAGAAAATTTGATGCAAAATTCAGTGGCTGACCTTCGTAGGCAAGAGAATCAAACTGAAGTATGCCATACTCTTTGTACATTGGTATTTCAAGAGTCGGCAGCAGCGCAGTCACATCATCCTGATTGATGAATGAGTTTCTGAAATTCACATTTATTTTCATTTCACCGCCGTCGAGTATGTTTTGCAGATAACCAGTTGCATTTAAATTAGTATTCGTAAGCTTGACTTCAAGATTTTTAAGCTCAAGTTCATTTAATGTGCCCTCTGCACTTACATGTGTTTCAACATTGCCTTTGAGAATATCTGTGCCTTCAACAAAGTTCGTCAGATCATCAAAGTTCAAGTTCATTGCGTTCATCTCTATTTTGAAAGGAGATTTTTCAAGATCAATACCTTCTTCGCTGAAAAGATAGAATTCTGATACTCCAGCATTGAGTGAAATAAAAGATCTTTCGGTAATAATCTTCAGATCAGTTATTCCTGCCAGATCCTCAAGCAGAACAAAGTTACCTGAGAGATTCAGAAGGCTAAATCCAGTTAGATTTGGTTTAACACTAAACTCCGATATGTTGAGCTGATATTCATGTGCTGCAATATTCACATCTGCAGTAAGAGAAAGGTTAAGATTTTCCAGTCTGAAGTCATCAATCTCTGGTTGAGGATAATACGCAGTGCTGTTTTTATTTGCGAGTGACTGGTGCTTAAAATTAATATTCTTCAGATTCAGCTCTGATACATTAATCTTCCAATTGAATGGTTCAGTTTCAGTTACTACTTCTTTCATCACTTTTTCCTCAGGTGGATCAGTGATTTTAGAAAAGTTTAATATTCCGTTTTCATCTTTTAACAGCGAGATGTTTGCATTTTCTATTGCTAGTTTACGTACATAAATTGTTTTTAATAATATCCTTAAAGGACTTATCTTTATCTCAATCTTCTCTGCAAATAAAAGGGTATCTTTTTCAAATGTATACGAAGTGTTCGCTAAGACTAATGAAGTGAAAATGGTTCCGTCGAGCTGTTGAATTGCCAGCTTTCCATTTGAGGAAGAGTTAACCTCCTCAACAACAAAATCTTTTAACCAGTTTCGGAAGGATGAAGTTTGTGTGTAACCAAAAGCTATCAGCAGGAGAACAATCACACCAATGCCCGCCCCAAGAAAATAATTAATTATTCTCCGGAAGAGTGGCTTTTTAATTTTTGTTTTTTTTCGGAAAAGCATTTCGCTTCAAATTACTTCGAGTATCGCTTAACGATCAGATCAATTATTTTTGAAGTTGACTGATCATTAATAAATTCTATGTTCATTACCTTGCCGCCGTTTTTTTCAACTATTTCCTTGCCAACTATTTTATCAACTGACCAGTCGGCACCTTTTACCAGTATGTCCGGAATCAGTTCAGAAATTAATTTTTCCGGTGTGTCTTCATCAAAAAAGACAACGCAATCAACCGGCTTTAGATTCGAAAGGATAAAAGCTCTTTCTTCTTGTTTAAGAATTGGCCGCTTGTCCCCTTTTATTCTTTTCACCGATTCATCAGAATTTAAACCAACGATAAGAACATCACCAAGTTTTTTTGCTTTGGAAAGATAATCCACGTGCCCCGAATGAATCAGGTCAAAAACACCGTTGGTAAAAACAATTACCTTACCTTCCACTTTTAGGTTTGAACGGATCGCTATTAATTCTGAGAGTGAAGTTGAGAAGCTCATAAATTCTCTTTTAAAACTGTTTTAAACAGTTGTTCTTTTTCAATAGGAACGATACCAACTTCACCGCAAACGATTCCTGCTGCATAGTTAGCAAGAAAACAAGCTTCATAAATGTTGGCGCCAGCAGCAAGTCCGATTGTAAGAGTTGAAATTACCGTATCCCCTGCACCGGAAACATCAGCGACCTTTATTGCTTTTGTCGGCATTCGCCTTTCTTTATCACCTTTTTCGAATACTGCTATTCCACCTTCACCGAGTGTAAGCAGGACATATTCAGAATTCAATTTGTGAAGAAGATTTTTTCCGGCGGATGATATATCTTTATCGTTTTTTATACGGATTCCGAGAACTGTTTCTGTTTCAATTCTGTTCGGCTTGAAGACGGTTACATTTTTGTATTCAAAGAAATTGTCAAACTTCGGATCAACAGTGACGAGTATATTTTTTTTGTTTGCGATTGAAATGATATTAGAAATGAGTGATGGAGTTAAAATTCCTTTGTTGTAATCCTGCAGTATTATCCCATCAAGTTGGTTGAGCAAATTTTCAATCTGAGCTAAAATTTTTGACTCAATTTTATGATTGATGTACGACTTGCTCTCTTTATCAATTCGTACGATGTGCTGATTGTTTGCAATTACGCGAGTCTTTGTTGTTGTAGGTCTGTCATTATCAATAATAATTCCTTCGCTCTCAATATTTTTTTCTTTGAGTAACGAAGAAAAAATGCTGCCGTAACTATCATTGCCAATTACTCCGACCGGTACAGGTACTCCGCCGAGTGTAAGAATATTCAATGCAACATTGGCCGCACCACCAAAGCGAAAGAATTCGTCCTCAACTTCAAGCACAGGAACAGGAGCTTCAGGCGAGATTCTTTTAACATCTCCCCAGAAATAACCATCAAGCATCATATCACCAATGACTGCTATTCTTTTACCATCAAAGCCTTTCTTAAGATCATTCAGTCGTTTATTTGAAATATCTACCATTTTCTACCTGATTTGTGCAAAATTTGAAGATTAAAATAACTATAAAATGAGAGGTTAGAAAGCCCCGAATGAAGGGGCTTCCTGTGCATTAGTGGATGAAATAACTATTTAATCAGGACCATTTTTCTTGCCTGAACAAATGAACCTGCACGTAACTGATAGAAATAGATTCCAGATGCTGGATGCTTGATACTCGTTGCCGGATTAAACTCAACTTCATATTCACCGGGTGAAAGTTCTTGGTTGACTAAAGTTGCGACTTCGTTGCCCAGTATATCATATACCTTTAGAGTCACAAATCCGAAATCGGAAATCCGAAATCCTATATTCGTGCTTGGGTTGAACGGGTTGGGGTAGTTTTGGGAGAGTGAGAATTCTGTAGGTAATAAACCACTCTCTCCTGTTAGATCAGTAATCGGTCCGATATGAAACCAATTATCACCATAGTCCGTTGACTTGTAAATTCCGTAACCATTCCCAGTCGTTATATAAAGTGAATTATCACTTGCCTTAAATAATTTCGATAGGTGTGCGTTTGTCGGTAAACCGTTATCAGTATTATCCCAGGTAATCCCATTATCGGAGGACCTAAAAATTTTAATTGGACTGGATACGTATCTGCCAAGTGCTATAAAAAGATATCCGTTATCGCTTGCCTGTATCGATGCAATACAACCTTGCAGGTTAAAAATTTTCTGCCAGGTTAAACCGTTATCTTTTGAAACGAATGCCCCATCACTCCAAGTACCCGTGAAAATATGTCCTGAATCGTTTACAAATATTTCAGTGATCCAATTCTGTGTAAATAAAGGTAAAACATTCCAGGTATCACCGTAATTTGACGAAATGTAAAAATGCCCCGATGATCCTCCTGCGTAGATATTGGATCCGCTTGACTCTAATGCATGCATAACTTTCGTGATGCTTCCTGTTTTGTCCTCCCATGTATTGCCCGAATCTGTGGATCTGGCTAAGTAAAATGGTGGTGAATCATCTACACCTATGTAAATATAATCATTGTCTGATATTGTAAGAGCCCTGCTATCCAAGTATCTAAGAAACTCCCAAACTAAGCCGCCATCAGTAGATCTAAAAATATTTGAACCAACTCCAGCAAAGAAAATGTAATCTTTACTGTCTACAGCCAGAAAATCAGGATCCTCGTCTTCTATAAATCCACTATCTGAATAAGTCCAGGTAACTCCAGCATCAGTACTTTTCAGAACTCTGGTAGGGTAATACTGGGCACCGACGAAAATATGCCCCAAACTATTTTCTGCAATTCCTCCAGTCCATACTTGCGAAAATAGGTTTGTTGATAATAAACAGACTGCCATAAGTATAAGTTTGTATTTAAACATTTAAGTCACCTTTAATTATTAATACCAATTTCTTATGTTTTTTCCCTTACTCTATCTTAGTAAAACCATTTTCTTTGTTTGGATCATTGTTTGTCCTGAATTTATTTCAGGACCTCCAACAGTTAATTGATAAAAATATATTCCGCTAGATAAACTGTAAGCATTTCCGCCGGAGGCGGATCCGCCTTTGGCTGAGAACTCAACTTCATATTCTCCGGGTGAAAGTTCTTCGTTGACGAGAGTTGCAACTTCATTTCCTAAAACATCGTAAACTTTTAAAGTCACCATTTGTAGAGACGAGGCATGCCTCGTCTCTACGTTTGGAATGTTGAATTTTATATTTGTACTTGGATTGAATGGGTTGGGATAGTTTTGTTCAAGCTTGAAGCTTGTTACTGCAGGTGTCCCTTCATATTCGACATCAGTTATTGGATAGCTTAAAGTTCCAAAAGCAAGACTATCATAAGGCAGCGAGCGAAGTATCTCTGCTTTCCTTCTCATTTGAGTTATGCTGTTAAGATTACTTTCTCCCTTTGCCGGGATTAAAGCAATCATAACCCATTGAGTATCGTTTGGAGAAAGAGTGAACGGACCAGAGAAAAATACAAATCCAGCACCACCACCAGTCGCTAACTCATAAATCCATCCCGAGCCTGTCACTGGATCACCGGACAGCGGAAATTTTGTTGGATTGTTTGTAGTGGGATCAATGATAACATTTCCCTGCGAATCAAAACCACGAGCTATATTCCAGGCATCTCTCAGAGAGCGAGTTGGTGAATACAATGGAGGTGGCCAAGAATCATCACCGATTCCGCGATAGCTACTTAAGTTGAGATTTTCATAGTTAGCTAATTGTCTCCCCTTAAAAGTTGCTGTTTGGCCAATTGATTGAACCACAGGACCATAGAGCAAACTATAACCAACTGCGGGAGGAATCGAATCTGTCCAACCTAATGCTTTATTTGACCAACAATATCCTAACTGCCTTTGGACGTCAATCGCTGGGCGATTATCATCAATCGGATCGAAATCAATATCAGTCCAGAAACCAAAAAATGCTGAGTCAATTTGCTCACTGCCTTTGTTTATAATTTCCCATTCAAAAAAAACAGTGTTTGCAAAAATATTCTGTTCATCATTGCCGGAACCATTTCTTGCAAAAACAGTCTGATGAATTTCAATTGGGAATGGATCTGGTTTTTCCTGCCACCAAACAGAATTTGTCATAGTGCTATCCAAAGAATTAAAAACTGTCCACAATGTTTGATCGCCAAGAACAAGCGGATTACCGTTCATGTCAACTGGTGCACCATATTCTTTTGGCCACTGGGCATAATCAATATTTGTAGAATCATCCCCTTTTGAAATTTTGTAGACACGATATTTAAGGGAGTCTTCGGGATGAATTAGCATTGCAGCTTGTCCGTTTATTATTGGACCGGGTGAATAACTTGTAAACCATTGAGAAATTGAAATAATTGTATCATTTCCAATTTTGCCAGTAAGCCACGGACCGTGGTCGAAAACAACACTTGGATCTGTACCAAGTAATTCCCAGAAGGCGTAACCGCACGTCCCAACATTTGAACTTCTCATCCAGATATTGTTTGCATCCAGCGTATCGTAGTCAACAAATGTCGGAAGTTGTTGTGGATAAATATTGCTAAACATTAAAAGGACGATTGCAATTAAGAACTTTCTCATTTTTTCCTCCATTTATTCTTGATAAATAAATTTAAAGAATAATATTCACTTTAAATAAACCATTTTCTTTGTTTGGATCATTCCTTGTCCTGAATTTATTTCAGGAACTCCAACAGTTAACTGATAAAAATATACACCGCTTGGGAGATTCCGGACTTCGCCGGAATGACTACTGAACTCAACTTCATATTCACCGGGCGAAAGTTCTTCGTTGACGAGAGTTGCGATTTTGGTTCCGAGAATATCATAAACTTTTAAAGTCACCATTTGTAGAGACGAGGCATGCCTCGTCTCTAC
>DATIJX010000172.1:0-10982 GCA_035478175.1 Ignavibacteriaceae bacterium | reverse complement strand
TGGTTGAATTTTGGTGGTGTGCCTGCACCGATACCATTACCGTTTATAATTGTCCCTTTACAATCCGGACGCAGATCGGGGTTAATTCCACCGGTTTTTGGAAGCGATGGTCGTTACGGAACCTATATAAGCAGGTTTGGTTATTTCTGGGCTATGAGTGATTATATGGATATCAATGCAACAATGGATTACTACACTCGCGGAAGTTTCGGTTTAGGTTCCAGATTCAGATATGCTAACAGGTACAATTATACCGGATTTGTGGAAGGTACTTACAGAGATTTTACGGAAGGTGAATCAGCAGATCCAAATTACAATAAAGAAATTGAATGGCAAATTAGAGTAATTCACAATCAGACTTTTAACCCGACTTTACAACTTAATGCTCAACTAGAGTTTGCATCAAGAGATTTTCTTCAAAATGGTGAGTATGATCTCAATCAAGCTTTAAGGAATGAAATCATATCAAATGCAACATTATCAAAAACCTGGGATGAGTCAGGAAACAGTGCTTCAATAAATTATAATAGAAGACAGATCCTTAATGAAACAAATGATATTTATGAAGTTCTGCCAAGTGCATTGTTTAGATTGGCACAGAGTTATCCTTTCCGAACTTCATCAGGTGAAGCAGACAGAACCTGGTATGAATTATTTGGCTATTCCTATTCGGGACAATTTCAGAATCAAAGAAATAAAACCGAAGGTGTCCTGGATGAAAGATTAGGATTGCAGCATAGCATAACATCTGACATGTCTCCAAAGATTGGTTATTTCACAATAGCACCAAGAGTCAGATTGGATTCAAAATGGTATAATGAGCAGATTGAACAATTTGTAGTTGCTTCTTCCACAGGTAGTGATTCAATTGTAACGAATGAGATTAAAGAATTAAGCACAGTAAACACTTTTGATGTTGGTTTAAATGCTTCGACAAAATTTTATGGAATGTTTAATATTAATTCTCTCGGAATAAATGCAATCAGGCACACCGTTACACCCAGCATATCGTACAACTACCGACCGGATTTCTCTGAGCAGCATTGGGGTTACTATGGTCAGTACACAAAATCGGACGGGGGCATTGTTAAATACAATAAATACCAGAAGGAAGTGTACGGTGGTGCATCCGCAGGAGAACAGCAGAACATTAATTTTTCTATGGGAAATAATTTTGAACTAAAAACTACGGTAGATCCCACAGATACTACATCAAAGGAACAGAAGATACAACTGCTTAATCTAACGGTAGGAACTGGTTATAATATTGCTGCTGATTCACTGAACTTTGCAGATATCAATTTGACATATAGAACTCAGGTAGGTGATTTTTTTGATCTTTCAGGTGCGTCGCGGTTTACTCCGTACGATTACAGCGGAACAACATCAAGAATAAATAGATATCTTATTGATGCTGGAAAGGGATTGTTAAGGTTGACGGGACTTAATTTCTCTGTTTCAACGAGCATATCCGGAGAAAAATTAGCTTCCTCCGAAAAAGATAGTGGACAGGAAGAAGATGAATTTGGTCTTGTAGATGAGCAAAGTAAAAGTGTTTACCAGGGAATTTATAATAATCAGGACCCTGATTTCACTATTCCATGGAGTGTATCCCTAACATACAACTATAACTTAAACCGGCCTACTCCGCAGCAATCAACAACATTTTCGAATTTAAGTGGAAGTTTAAGTTTTAGTTTAACTCCCAGCTGGAAATTTGATGTAACAGGAAGTTATGATTTTGAGAGTAAAGAATTCGCTGCACCACAAATTACTATTTCAAAAGATTTGCATTGCTGGTTTATGAATTTTATCTGGAATCCGATTGGAACTTATACTGGTTTCCGATTTGAAATAAGAGTTAAAGCACCTATGCTGCAGGATCTTAAGCTTACTAAACAGGATCAGTTTTTTAATACGCGGTAGCAAAGACCTAATTAAAGATTATAAATTATAAGTAAGTGACGATTGAAGCATTATATCATTGATGGAAATAACCTGATCGGGAAAATCAAATCCTTAAATCAGATTCAGAAAAAAAATAAGCAGCACAGCAGGGAAAAACTTGCCTTTTTGTTGGGAAGATATTTCGACAAAAGAAAAACATCGGTCAATTTACATTTTGATGGTTTTGAAAATGATGCTATTAGAGTTTCTGGGATCAAAATTATTTACTCCGGTAGTTTGACAGCCGACGAAAAAATTAAACGCGAAATTGAGAGGAGTAAAAATCCAAAGAATAATATTCTGATTACTTCTGATAGTAATCTTGCGCAGTTTGGTAGAGTATGCAGTTGTCAGGTTATAAAAAGTGAGGAATTTGCAAAGCAGATTTTTTTATCAAGTTTTGCTGAAGAAGAACAGGCCAAGATTGACGCAATAAATAGCGCCGACGAGTTTAAGAAACTTTTCGGGGTAAATGCACCAGATAAAATTGTTCCTAAATGAGGGAATTCTTTTTGTTTATTAATAAAAATGATTTAATTTTGTTTAAAATTTTAAGAGAACAAATAAAAATAAATCAGAACAACTTTTATTATACCTGTCTTCTACTGTTTAGAAATATGCATCAGAAATAATATCCCTCATTTGAATAAGCAAGCGAAAATAATTTTTAACTCAATTCACATTCATTCATCAATTAATTCAGGAGGTTTAGTGGAAAACAAACTACTAAAACCAATTCTTTCTTTTCCCCTGTTAATGCTTTTTACTTTTTTGATATCGTCAGGAAGCTTATTTGCACAGGGAGATAATCCACTCGTGGACGCAGTTCCAGGTGAGTGGGTACCTGCTAATTATCATTCAGATTCTGAACTCGATGTAATAACCATCAACGGATATGATGATTTTAATCTTGGTGTTGACTTTGCAGAACCGCATGTCATACAAAACCCTCTCAATCCATTGCAGTACTTTGGCGCGTACAATATAAATGGCGCCTGGAGAACTTATGATGGGCATAACTGGACATCCTCAGCACCCAATTTTGGTGTTTCGCCTAATGGTGACCCGATAACTGCCTATGATGGTGCCGGAAATTTATACTACGAAACAATGGTCGGTGGTGTTACCGGCTGCAGAGTAATTCGTTCCACAGATAATGGTGCAACATGGATGACACCTGTGGTTGCAGTATCAGGAAACGATAAAAACTGGATGGTGGCTGATCAGACTACCGGACCATATTCAGGTTATATTTATACTGGAATGACCCCTGGTAATTTTGCTCGTTCAACAAATCTAGGCGCTACATGGACAACAACTCAGACCTTTGGTACACAATCACTGCCTGGCTTCATGGTATGTGTTGGTCCAAATGGAGCTACTGATGGTGGAGTTGTTTATGTAGTTACGAATTCAGGAAGTGCTTTTGCCTCTACATATACTTTTTATGCTTCAACGAACGGTGGTCTTAATTTCACTCTGAAATCAGCGCAAAATTTTGCTAATTATGTTGGCACTAATGTAGGCGGCAGAAACTCTGTTCAAAATATGAGAACCAGACCTTATCCATTTATAACTGCTGATCAAAGCACCGGTCCAAATAGAGGAAGATTATATCTGGTGTATGCTTCCAACGATCCAGTGGGAAATGGCTTTAAGCCTGATATCTATTGCAGATATTCAACAGATCAGGGAGTTACATGGTCAACTGCAGTAAAAGTTAATGATGACGTAAATACAACGACTCATAATCAATGGCATCCATCAATTTGGTCTGATGTTGGAACGGGAAGATTATACGTTAAATGGATGGACACTCGGGATACACCAACCAGTGACAGTGCTTATATTTATGCGAGCTATTCAGATGATGGTGGAGTAACATGGGCAACTAACCAGCGAGTATCTAACCAAAAAATGAGAATAAATTGCACAGCCTGCCCGGGTGGAGGAACTCCTCGTTACCAGGGTGACTATGATGCAATAATCTCTAACAATAATCAGGCACTTGCTATGTGGACAGATTTCAGAGCAGGTAACTTTGGCAGTTATGTTGGATACTTCCCTGATTTTGCAATGACACTATCAAACAACTCTGTAATCATACCACAAAGCGGTGGATCGGAATTCGTGACAGTAAATGTTCCTTCAGTTAAGTTATACACTAATGACGCAATTTTCTCTGCTACCGTTAGTCCCACTCCGCCGAGCGGAACTATAACTCTTGATTTTCCTGGCGGCAACATAGTAAATACTTTTCCAGGAAGTGTGCAAATGAGAATTCAAACGAGCGGCAACGTAACATTAGGAGCTTACACCGTAACTGTTCAGGGAAATGGACCTAACGGAACACCGGTTCATCGCAGAACAGTTACACTTGATGTAATTGTTCCTGTTGAACTTACATCCTTTACAGCAAACACTGATAAGAATGATGTTATCCTGACCTGGAATACTGCAACTGAAGTTAACAACCAGGGATTTGAAGTTCAGAGGAAAACCAGCGGTGAGTATGAAAGAGTCGGATTCGTTGAAGGTAAAGGAACAACCACTGAAGTGCAGAATTATTTTTTCAGAGATAAAGCTCTTCTTTCAGGCTCATATTCATACAGATTAAAACAGATGGACTTCGATGGTTCATTCGCATACTCAGATGAAGTTGAAATTGATATCGAGCAGCCATCAGTTTTTTATCTTGGACAGAACTATCCGAATCCGTTCAACCCAACTACAAATATCAAGTATTCGATCCCTGCGGAAGGAGTTGTTACACTGAAGGTTTATGATATTCTTGGAAAGGAAGTAGCCACGTTAGTAAATGATTACAAGCAGGTTGGAACATTTGATGTTGTGTTTGATGGTTCAAACCTTGCCAGCGGTGTTTATTATTATCAGCTTATCACCGGCGAACTGAGCGCTACAAAGAAGCTGATGCTTACGAAATAATAAGATAGGTAGAATTGATTAGAATTAAGGGAGCTTCGGCTCCCTTTTTTTGTGCGGGAATGTTTATGAATAATCTTTATGTTTGGAATGAAGATATTTAAAAATTCATCGGGGAATTTATATGAGAATCTCTTTTACACTTCTGGTTTTATTAATCACTCTAACAGCAATTAATAATTTTCCTCAGCAACTTCAGACAGATTACTTTCAAAAAAATATCGAAGTATATTTTTCCTTTGAAGTTTCATCAAGAGATTTAATTCAGGAATTGACATCTGTAATCTCAATTGATAACGTAAGAGGAAATACAGCTTTTGCTTATGCGAATGAAAATGAATACAATGAATTTCTGTCATACAAACTCGCTCATCAAATTCTACCAAAGCCGGGTGAGCTGATCATTCCTGAAATGAGTGATAATATAGATGATATTACTAATTGGAATGTTTATCCAACTTATGATGCTTATGTAAGCATGATGAATATGTACGCAGCCAGCTATCCTTCAATCTGCAAATTGATAGATGCAGGAAACACAATTCAGGGTAGGAAAATTCTTTTACTGAAAATTTCTGATAATGTAAACGTCCGCGAAGCCGAACCACAATTTCTTTATACTTCAACTATGCACGGCGATGAAACTACGGGATATGTTTTAATGCTTCGGCTGATTGATTCTCTCCTAACTACTTATGGAACGAATTTAAGAATTACTAATATTGTTAATAGTGCGGAGATCTGGATAAATCCGCTTGCTAATCCCGATGGAACATATCACGGTGGTAATAATACAGTAAACGGAGCAACAAGGAACAATGCCAACGGTTATGATTTGAATAGAAATTTTCCCGATCCTGTAAATGGAGTTCATCCAAATCAGCAGCAGGAAACAGCAGTCTTCAGAAATCTGGCAGAGCAAAATAATTTTGTATTATGTGCAAACTTTCACGGTGGGACAGAAGTAGTTAACTATCCGTTCGATACGTGGACTAACGGTTATCCTGATTACGTTTCCCATGCTGACGAAGATTGGTATCAGTTCATCTCACATCTATATGCTGATACATGCCAGGCTTATAGTCCATCCAATTATATGAATGGTTATGATGATGGAATTACCAATGGCGGTGCGTGGTATGTAATTCACCACGGGCGACAGGATTATATGAACTGGTTTATGAAGAGCAGGGAGGTGACTATAGAAATTTCAGATACAAAGCTACTCCCGCCATCTCAGCTTCCTGCACACTGGGAATACAACAAGAGATCATTCCTTAATTATATTGAAAGTATTTTTTATGGTGTGAGGGGAATCGTAACTGATACATTAGGTAATCCGCTTAATGCGATTGTAAAAGTCCTGAACTACGACACGCTTAATTCGACAATCAGGACTGATTCGATAAACGGGAATTATCATAGAATGTTAGCTCCGGGATTTTACTCATTTCAGCTTACCGCTGAAGGACATTACCCTAAAACAATTAACAATGTTGTGGTAAATAATTTTCAGACAACTGTTTTGAATGTTCAGCTTATTCCAAATTTTATTCCGGTAGAACTAATTTCGTTCAGGGTTGACGTAAATGAAAACGATGTATCATTAAGCTGGCAAACTGCATCTGAAATAAATAATAGAGGCTTCGAAATTGAACGACGCTGCGCAATTTCGAAATTCGAATTTCGAAATTCGACTTTTGAGCAAATTGGATTTGTGCAGGGCAATGGAACTACCACAGAACCGATGAATTATTCTTTTATTGATAAAAATATCAGACCGGGATTTTACCAATACAGACTAAAGCAAATTGATTTTGATGGTTCGTTCACATATTCAGATATTATCGAAGTGGAAGTAGATGCACCAATAGAATTTTCTTTAGAGCAGAATTATCCGAATCCGTTTAATCCGACTACAAAAATAAAATTTACCATCCCATTTGTAGAGACGCATCGCGATGCGTCTCTACTGGTAATATTAAAAGTGTTTGATGTACTTGGCAACGAGGTAGCTACTCTTGTTAACGAAGAAAAACCGGCAAGCAGTTATGAAGTTGAGTTCAACATTCATTCTGACGAAGGTCAGAATCTTGTGAGCGGAGTATATTTTTATCAATTACAAGCAGGTAATTATATTCAAACTAAAAAAATGGTTCTCCTTCGCTAAAGTTATGGAGAATAAATGTTAATGAAATAATAAAGAGAGGTCAGTCATGAAATCAATAATTATACTCGCAGTTTTATTTCTTTTCTTTGGTGATCACATAAATGCTCAAGAAGGTTGGTTCTGGCAAAATCCATTACCGCAAGGAAACAACCTAAGTGAAGTTTGTTTCTTAGATGAAAATACAGGATATGTTTTAGGTTATTATAATACATTTATGAAAACTACTGATGGTTGTGATACGTGGTCTTACATTACTGTTCCAACAAATCGTACAATAAATGATATTCACTTTATCGATGCTAATAACGGGACAGCCGTTGGAGATTACGGCACAATTATAAAAACAACTGACGGAGGACAGAACTGGGGTAGTCAAATAAGCGGGACAACTTATAATCTAAGAAAGGTTCAATATATAGATACAAATAATATTGTAATTCTTGGATCATATGGATTATTTCTTAAAACAACTGATGGTGGACAGAGTTGGAATAACCAGACAATTATTAATCAAGACGACCTATATGATATTTCGTTTTCTAGTCCAAATAGAGGATTAGTTATTGGTGGTGGCATGATCTTCAGAACATTCGATGGCGGAGAAACCTGGACTGGCCAGTTGATAGGTATTACTCATGGTTTAACAGGCGTGTCCTTTAATGATGAAAATAATGGTACTGTTGTTGGGTATTTTGTTAGTTCAGTGTCAACTTATGGGACGATAATTCGAACAACAGACGGAGGACAGACATGGATTAGTCAATTGACCCTACTTTATATTGAATTGTATGATGTATCTTTTTCAAATGTAAATAATGGAGCCGTTGTCGGTTTTAATTATATAACCAGGCAAGGAGCAATTTTTCATACAACAGATGGTGGACAGAATTGGCATGAGCAGTTAAGTGGAACAGGTAATTCGCTTTATGATGTTTCGCTTACGAATATAAACAGCGGAACTACGGTTGGCAGGTATGGAACAATTTTAAAAACAACCAATGGGGGAAATGAATGGATCAGCAAATCAAGTGGATCGATTTTTAATATTAATTCAATATCCTTTTTGAATGAAAATTATGGGGCAGCAGTTGGTGACAGTGGTAAAATATTAAATACTACAAACGGAGGTATAAATTGGACTACACAATCAAGCGGAATTAATGAAAGATTGAATAAGGTTGATTTTGTAAATGAGGCAATTGGATTTGCGGTTGGTACTAAGGGAGTTGTGATTAAAACTTCTGATGGCGGACATAGTTGGAATAATCAAACACTTGATAGCTTGCTTATTCTACAAAGTGTTCAATTTTTAGATGAAGCAAATGGTTACAGCGTCGGGCGTAAATATGTAATTCAACAAGGTTATTATGGTTATATTTATAAAACAACTGATAGTGGACAAAGTTGGTTAGAATTATTTCAACACTCTTCCTCAGCATTCCTTGATATCTGTTTTGTTAATCCGGCTAT
Source organism: Ignavibacteriaceae bacterium (assembly GCA_035478175.1). Lineage (GTDB taxonomy): Bacteria > Bacteroidota > Ignavibacteria > Ignavibacteriales > Ignavibacteriaceae > IGN2. The sequence continues at coordinate 2,452 of DATIJX010000172.1, read as the reverse complement.
TGGCTATGTAGTTGGGGATGAAGGTGAAATATTAAAAACGACTGATGGTGGACAAAGTTGGTTAAGTCAAATTAGTGGAACCAACAGAACACTTTTTAGCGTTGATTTTTTAGATGAAAATAATGGTTATGCAGTAGGTCGGGTAGGTACTATAATAAAAACCACAAATGGGGGACAAGACTGGTTAGCTCAATCCAGTGGTACTTCAACCTGGTTAACAGATGTTTCATTAGCCGATGAAAATAATGGCATTGTTACTGGCTGGGATGGATTAATTTTACGGACAACAAATGGTGGTTCGACTTGGATTAAACAATTCAACAGAACTGGCCAGTATACTAATTTAAACAGCATTTACATGATTGATTCAAATATTTGTTATGTAGCCGGTAGCGATGGCACAATTCTTAAAACTATAAATGGCGGATTTACCACCAGCGTAGAGGGCAATCCCGACTCTCATCCCTTTATACCTGAAAATATTTATTTATCCCAAAACTACCCCAACCCCTTCAACCCATCAACAACAATCCGGTTTGAAATTCCTGAACAAAGTTTTGTTACGTTAAAAATCTACGATATACTCGGTAACCAAATTGCAACACTTATTAACGAAGAAAAGCCAGCGGGGAGTTATGAAGTCATCTTCAATACAGCGGCTAGTATCAAGAATCCAGCATCAGGAATTTACTTTTATCGGCTATCTGCCGGAAACTACTCCGAAACTAAAAAAATGATTTTAATGAAATAATTTTGGGCGGCTCAGCAAAAACTGAGTCGCGTTTAATAAGCATTTTTTCATATCTTTGCCACTAATTAAAAAACCTTCAAGGATGAAAGTAAATTACATATTAGCAATTCTGTTTTTGTCGTTTGTTTCAATCGTAGTGATTGCGAACATAGATGAGGTAAATCTTATTGGCTGCACAGAACTAAATGGTGTCGGCTGCACATGTCATACCGTTGAAAGAGATACTCTTGTCAATGTTTGGGTGGAAGGTCCTGAGTCATTATATGTTGGACAAACCGGCCACTATAAAATGTTTATGTCTGGAGGCCCCGCAGAAGCCGGAGGTTACAATGTAGCGGGAAGATTTGGAGAGATGGTTCTGGTTGATTCTTATTCTGTTCAGCATCCTCTGTCATTGAATGAACTTACTCAGGCTTTCTCACTTCCTTTCCCGACTATTCAAGATACTATTTACTGGGAATTTGGTTACACCGCAAATGAATCATCGCCTCAGTGGGATACGATTTACTCCTGCGGTTTAAGTCTTGTGTGGGATTCAATTCCCGATTTTCACGACAGATGGAATTTCGGTCCAAAGTTTCCGGTTAAAATTCTTATACTAACTAATGCTGATAAGAATTTAAATCAACCAAACGATTTTGTATTATATCAGAATTATCCGAATCCTTTTAATCCTAGCACAAAAATAAAATTTGCCCTCACCCCATCCCTCTCCCAAAGAGAGAGGGTGTCCGCAGGACAGGAGAGGGTAACATTAATAGTTTATGATGCTCTTGGTAAGGAAGTTACAACTCTTGTTGACGAAGAAAAATCTTTTGGTGAGTATGAAGTCGAATTTAACGTAGCTCAGGTCTCCAGACCTGAGATTACTAGCGGAATTTATTTTTACAGACTTGAAGCAGGCAATTACACTGAAACAAAGAAGATGCTTCTTCTAAAATGATTTCTGTACGTTTAGAGATAAACCGGTTGGCAGATTAGGCTGACTCATAAATCCCACAGAAAAATTCCAGCTTACTTCCTCTTCCAAACTTTTATTGTAAGATGAAACTAATCTTGCAGCATTTATTGCACTCACAATTCTGTTCAAAATTAAACCTCCAACAACAAACCGTATGTTATTGCTCGCTGTTTCACTTGAATTCCACATATCCCTGTAAGTTCTTCGCTCATCAGTAGAATTCCACTTCCAGAAATTCACTTCTTCATCGTACATCTCATTAAAATTTCTTTCTAATGCTTTTTGATCATTGTAAGAGTAAACGCTGGTATAGTCACCGATGTTGGCGTAGTATTCTTCATCTTTATTATCGTGAATCACACCTGCACGCGTTGCCGCATAACTTTTGTAACTATCTTCTTGCCAATTTGAGTAAGCACTCATTCCGATTAAAGTGCCCCATAAAACTCCATCCGCAATGGTAAAGTATTTCCCTGTGTTATAAGCATCAGCATAAAGTTCTCCCATTCCTGGAAGAAGCAATGAATAAACTATTCCCAAACCAACACTCTTCTTTTCGTTACTGTGATTGGGGCTTAAATTTATACTTGCAGTCTGAAATTTTTCATCTGAGTTTTTTATAGTGCTTTTAAGTTCTTGAATTGATTTATAATCTTCCGTTTGTGAAAAAAGAATGGCTGATGAAAGCAGGAGTATAAGGGGAAATAATTTCATATTTTTTTATTTTAATTTTAGTCTTA
>DATIJX010000171.1:0-5510 GCA_035478175.1 Ignavibacteriaceae bacterium | reverse complement strand
GCTTGTAAAATTAATTCGTGAAGCAAATCCTAAATCAATTCACTTAAGAATATCCTCTTCTACAATAACTCATCCTTGCTTTTATGGAATGGATTTCCCAAGCAAAGAAGAACTTATTGCAAATAATTTTAATTCCAACATTAAAGAAATGGGGAAATATGTTGGTGTAGACAGCCTTGAATATTTGACAATTGATGAAATGCTCGAAGCTGTATCAGAAGCTGGTAAAGATAATTTCTGCCACGCTTGTTTCTCAGGTAAATATCCAATCGAAGTTGATCAACATTACAAAAAGGAAATGTATGAGATATAATCTGTTATCTTTAATTATTCTTCTGATAATTAACTCCAGCCTTATTTTAGCGCAAACAACATATTTCATAAAGTATAAAGAGAATGTTTCTCTGTCTGAAGTAGAGCAAAAAGTTCAGCAGGATGAGTTTATTCCTGCAGGAATTCAGTTGAGATTACAGGCTGATACTAAATCAGTTGATCATCTTGCAAAAGGTATAGCAAAATCTGATGAAGTATTAGGAAGAATAGTTAAGATAACATTTACAGATGATGTTGATGAAGGTGCTTTTCTGCAATTGCAAAGCCTGGATGAAAATATAGAGTATGTTCAAAAAGCTGTAGCATACCAGATTAACTTTGTACCGGATGATAGTCTCGTATCACAGCAATGGGCATTGAGTAAAATACAAGCTTACGATGCCTGGGATGTTACAACAGGTTCGGATACTGTTCTGCTTGCAATTATTGATACAGGTATTGAATTTTTTCATCCGGATTTAAGAAACAAACTATATTTTAATCCTGGAGAAGCAGGGGAAAAAAGCAACAATGGAATTGATGACGACAATAACGGTTTTATTGATGACTATATGGGATGGGATTTTGTTGACAGGCTAGGTTTTCCTTTTGACCCTGGAAATGGAGATCATCTCGACTGGGATAATTATCCTTATGACTCTATTCCAGGTAGATTTGGATATCATGGTACATTTGTGGCTGGTATAGCTGGAGCAGAAACAAATAATTCAATAGGTATTGCTGGTGTTGGTCCAAATATAAAATTATTGAATATTAGATCTTTTACAAACGACGGTTTTGGTGAAGAAGATGATGCAGCCGCATCGATATTATATGCAGTATTAATGGGTGCCAAAGTAATAAATATGAGTTGGGGTGATTATTCTTTCTCTTATGTGCTCAGAGATGTCATTAGATATGCATATTCAAGAAATGTAGTGCTAGTAGGTAGTTCTGGCAACAGAGGTTCTTCTAATCCACATTACCCCTCTGGTTATTCTGAAGTAATTTCAGTGGGCAACTCAACGTCAGAAGACTTTGTAGCAGGTACATCAAATGGTGGATCAACTCTTGATTTAGTTGCACCAGGCACTTCAATAATTTCAACTACAATGAAAAAAAGTTATAGACCTGATGGAGGAACATCCGCATCGTCGCCACATGTGTCTGCAACTGCGGCGTTGATTCTATCAATTCAAAATTTTACAAATGAAGAAGTTAAACAAATAATAAAATTAAACACTGATGATATTGATGAACCTGGATGGGATTTAAGAAGCGGTGCAGGAAGATTAAATGTGTATAAGGCAGTAACAACTTTAGCGCCTTCAATTATAAGATTCAATCACCCTAAACAGGATTTCGCAACACTTGATACAGAATTAAAAATTAACGCATCTGTGCTTTCACCTCTGTTTTCTAATTACAGTCTTTTATATGGTTACGGATTGAATCCTGCTAATTGGATATCCTTAATAGAGCAGGGGAGTAGCCAGTTCTCAAATGATAGTATTTATACTTTAAATTTAACATCGCTTCCTGACACTGTCTATTGTTTAAGGCTCGTCGTTCAGTTAACTAATGGCAGAACATTGGAGGAACGAGTTAACTTTTTCATTAGTAGAAATCCACCAGTAACAGAATTAATTTCAGTTGGTCCCGCCTTTTATGGCGATAAAACTACAATACTTGCAGCAATGTACACAGATGAACCAACCGTAACGAGAATGTATTACCGCAAATTAGGCGACGCTGAGTTTAACTTCGTTACACTCGATGGTTTTACAACGAACAATCAATTTGTCAAGTATATTCATTATGGTTTTCTTCCAAAGCAAATTGTTCAGCAAAACTCAGCTTATGAAATTTATTTTGAAGCAGAAAATCTTGTTGGTTTGAAAACCGTAGTAAAAAATAACGGTCAAAACTTTTTATTCACCACAAACTATGAAGCAGAATACGCAGCAGAAACACTGCTTCCATTTTCACTTCCAGCAGGAAGCATTTATCAGGATCCTGTAAACATTACACAGAATGAACTGTCTGAAGTTTATGTTAGAACATTTGCTAATTCAAGAGTAACTAACTTGTTCAAATTAAACAACGACAATTTTGAAGTTGTAGATTCATTGCAGGATAGAATAATACGAGACTTTGGCGACTTCAATAACAATGGTTTGAAGGATTTATTAACATCCTGGGTGCGAAATGGTTATATGCTCGAACAGCAAAATTCAAATTCTTCTAGCTTTTTTGAAAGAAGTAAATATGAAGAAGATCCAATAAATAAACCGGGAATTTACTATTGGCCTGTAATGGCTGAAGATATTGATGGTGATGGCATAACTGAAGTAGTTTTTGTAAACACTAGCACTTCAGTAACCATCTCGAAAGTTAATAATGATTTAAGCTTATCTACTCCAGATACATTAAAGAATTTTACAGAGCGATGGTTCGGTGATAATATTCTCGATGCACCAAATGGAGTTCTGGCAGACGTAAATTCAGATGGCATAAGAGAGATATGGTTCGTTGATGTAGATGGCGATATTTTTAGTTATAATATTTTAGGACCTAATAATTATCAGGAGGGAAGTGTCATCAATACAGGGTTTCTCGGTTCAGCAGCATATCTTGCAGTCGGCGATTATAATGGGGATAATAATGATGAACTGGCAGTTTTACTTCATTCCATTAATGCGATTGATATAGCTCCGTACTACCGTATGGTTGTGTTTAATCTTCTTGGCAATCAGTTGAACATTCTTTATGATCAGGTTTTTGTAGATGCTTCAACTGAATTTAATTCATCTTTCCAGAGCTCAGAAAATGGAATTCGCTTTACAGACCTCGACGATGATGGAAAGGATGAGCTAATAGTCTTTATGTTTCCTTATTCATACATCTTTAAACATCAGTTTGTCGGATCAAATAAAATAATATCCTTTAAAGAAAATATTAATTCGAATTCAATTTTTATTGGTGATTTGAACAACAACAATGTTCCGGAAATTGCTTTTCCTACAGATCTGGGAATTAATTTTTATGAATTCACTATTTCAAAAAAAGCAAGTACTCCATATAATGTAAATGGATACAGTATTGATTCAACCAGTATTTTTCTTTCCTGGCAGGGAAATGTTGACCAATATTATATCTATCGGGGATTGGCGGCTGATAATCTAATATTAATTGATTCTGTAATTGCTCAAACTCAGTATGTAGATTTTAATCTGAGTAAAAACACTAATTACTACTATGGCATTCAGGCGTTTGATCTTTCAAAAGAGGATCCATTTTCAAATTTGTCAAAAGTAATTGAAGTTTATTGCCATTCTCCTGGAAAGGTTATTTCAGTAACTGCCAGCAGCCAGAAGACAGTAACAGTTAAATTTTCAGAAAAGATGAACAATACAATTGAGAATTTGCAGGCGTTCAAATTAAATGGTAATGTTATACCAAACTCAATCGCTCCGGCAAGTCAATATTCATATCTACTGACATTTCGTGATGAAATTCCAGTTGGCTTGAATGAATTATCTGTTTCAAATTTGCATGATCTTTATGGCTCACCAATTCAACCAAAAGATACAACATTTATAATGGATACTGTATTTGTATCACCCGAATTTTTCATAAGCTCTTTCAGAATTGTTGATGCCTACAATGTAAGAATATTCTTCAACGAAGAAGTTGATGAAGCAACTGCAGCGAATGTCAACAATTATATTTTTGATCCTGATAACAAAGCATCCTCTGTTACGGTTGATGCAGCCAATAAAAAGATAGTAAACATAAATCTAAAAGGTCAGAAACCTGTTGGTTCAATCGGAAGGGAATATGTACTCAGAGTAAAAGATGTTTTTTCTTCTGCGACTTCAGGAAGCCTGAAAATAAATGAAGGTGCAGGAAGCTATATTGTTCTTTCATCTTTTGCAAATGATCTTTCAGATGTTTACGTTTATCCGAATCCAGTTAAGCCAACCAATGGTGAAGCTTTAACATTCGCTAATCTGCCAAGGTATGCTCAAATAAGTATCTGGACTGTTGATGGGACCAAAATCGGAGAGATCGAAGAAAATGATGGCAACGGTGGTGTGACTTTTAATTTGCGTGATTTAAGTGGGAATACTCTTTCTTCAGGAATTTATATTTACCGAATTGTTATGCTGGATGAATCAAAGAATGAGCAGGAAGAAAAGCTGGGTAAATTTGCTGTGATAAAATAGAATGAGCAGTCATCAGATATTTAATGCTTCAAATACATTAAGCTTCATCAGGCTTCTTCTCGTTATTCCTGTATGGTTAGCATATAATTATTTTGATAAAATAACTGCTGGCTATATTGTTGGTGGAATCGGAATTTTTGCTGCGATAACAGATATTCTCGACGGCTACCTTGCCAGGAAACTAAATCAAATCACTGAATTTGGAAAGATAATTGATCCGCTCGCCGATAAAGTATTGATTGTATTTGTGGTTCTGAATCTGTTCCTTCTGGGTGAAATTCCCGATTATTATTTTTATATGATAATTGCACGGGACGTTTTGATCCTGATAGGTGGTTTAATCGTTGCAAAGAAAATTGGAAAAGTGCTTCCATCGGATTATATAGGGAAAGCAACTGTATTGGCCATTGCCTTTGTTCTCCTGATGGTTTTGCTGAATGTAGATAGTACGTCACTGCCATATCTGATTCTCTATTATCTTAGCATCGTTCTGATATTTGCTTCATTTGCAAATTACTTAATTAAAGCCGCAAAGGTTTTATCCCAAAAAACACAATGAAATTCTTTGACAATATAAATCTGAATCGGCTTAAAGAAGGCTTAAGCAAAACCCGTGATAAGCTTGTAACAAAGATTACCGAAACATTTTCAGGCAAAGCGGTAATTGATGATAATACACTAAATGAACTTGAAGAAATCCTCATCTCCTCAGATATGAGTGCAAATCTATCTGAAAAAATTATCAACAATCTTAGAATCAATTTAAAGACCGAAAAAGATCGAACACTCGCTAACATTCTTGAACTACTAAAAAATGAATTGCTAATAATTCTCAACACTGGCCAAAACAACATTTCTTCAGATGATAATAATATCAAACCATATGTAATTCTCATCGTTGGTGTTAATGGAGTAGGGAAGACGACCACAATTGGGAAACTGGCAAGTAACTTTAAAAAAGCCGGGAAT
>DATIJX010000170.1:0-35933 GCA_035478175.1 Ignavibacteriaceae bacterium | reverse complement strand
GAGTGAGTAATAATAGCAAGGTTGGAATAAATTCCTTCCCCTTCTTTCTCGCCAAGCTCAATGTTTATCTGCTGTCCCTGAGGGGGTTTGTTTTGGTTCATCTTTTTCACTTTACCTTAATTCGTCTGCTTTTTTAAATGCATTATTTGCATCTTCAGTCATTCCTAGAACGGAATATACTTTTCCAAGAAGCTCCCATAACACAATATTAGTTGAATCTTTTTCAACTACCTTCTCAAGGTACGGTAATGATGCTTCATACTTCTTTTTATAATCCTCGCTCAAAATTCCTTTGGCTTCAGCTTCTTTGTTCATAGCTGTTCCCCAGGAAACGTATGTAACGCCGAGATTATAAATCGCATTGTCATAATCTGGATCAATTTCAATCGCCTTCAAGAAATGAGTCTCAGCTTCCTGATACTCACCCATTTTAAGAAGAACGTAAGCATAATTGTAATGATGGAATTTGTTATCAGGTTCTTTTTCTGTTAAAGCTTTAGCCGAACTTGACGCTTCTGCCATTCTGCCTACTCCGATATAAGCATTAAACTTCGCATTCAGCATATCAGAATTTTCAGGATACTTAGTTAAGCCTTCTTCTATAGTGACGATCGCCTTTTCGTAATATTCCATCGCTTTGATACTGTCCTCTGGATTCTTCTCAAATTTGAAATCGTTCATAAGATTTTCACCAAGCACGCGATAAAGCTCACCCAGATACTGATAACCTTCTTCAGCTTGCTCCAGTTCAATAAGTTTTTTGAGTGGTTCAATAGATTCCTCATTTCTTCCAGTAGTCAGATAAACGAAAGCAAGACTCCTGTATGTATCGCTAGAATCCGGTTCAAGCATAATTGCTTTTTTATAAGCTTCAATTGCCATATCGAAGTACATTTTTGAGCTATCTTCATCAGTGGTTTTGTTTCCTCTGTGGTATAGATTTACACCTCTGTTAAAGTTATTTCCCCACTGATAGCCTCTATATTCTTCAATTTGAATTGCAAACTTATTACTGATTGATAGCGAGTTATTAAACGCTTCGATCATTTTATCAACGCTATCAAGTTCACTGTAAACTCTGCCAAGATAATAATATCCTTCATCACTCTTAGGATTTTTCTGAATATCTGCTTGAAGCATTTCTATAGCTTTTGCCCAATTTTTTTGATCGTAATAAAGTTTAGCACTTGTTAGTTCGGTTGAGGCACACTGGAATCCAAGGAACATTATTCCTAATAATAACATTCCGAAGACAAGTAGTTTGGAATTTTTCATATTAACTCCATTCTTATGGATGATTAAAGTTAGTGATTTGTTAATTTCAGATGAATTTTGTGTTTCAAAAATACAATTATTCTGCTTAAAAGACAGATATATAAAAATCACAGGATTCTGGTTTAAATTGATTTTGGGGGCTTAAAAGGGTAATTTTTGAGTAGAAAATAGAGGAAATTTTGATAACCAAAGAAATAATAAATTCTGTTCCGAAAGTTCTTCTGCACGATCATCTTGATGGAGGTCTCAGACCACAAACAATAATTGATCTTGCTGATGATCTGAATTATAAAAAACTGCCAACAAGAAATGCAGATGAACTTGCTGATTGGTTTCATATCGGTGCAAACAAAGGGAACCTCGTAGAGTTTTTGAAAGGCTTTGAGCACACTACCGCAGTTATGCAAACCAAGGAGGGATTGGAACGAGTTGCTTATGAAATGATGGAAGATATGAAAGCTGATGGAGTTGCTTATGTGGAAACGAGGTTTGCGCCAATCTATCATACAGATAAAGATTTGTATCTTGAAGATACTGTCACGGCTGTGTTGAAAGGATTAGAGAGAGGTAAAAAAGATTTTGGTGTTGGCTATGGTTTAATTCTTTGTGGTATGAGAAATATGAAGAACACTCTTGAGATAGCAGAGCTTGCAGTTAATTTCAGGAAAGATGGTGTTGTTGGATTTGACCTCGCCGGTGAAGAAGGCGGCTACCCGCCCAAGAAACATGTTGATGCATTTCAGTTTATTCAGCGTTCCAATTTTAATATTACGATTCATGCAGGTGAAGCATTCGGCAAAGAATCTATCTGGCAGGCTATTCAATGGTGCGGTGCTCATAGAATAGGACACGCAACCAGATTACTTGAAGACATAGTGTTGAATGATGACGGCGAAGTCGTAAGCTTTGGTGAACTCGCTCAATATGTTTTGGATAAACGAATTCCTTTGGAGATATGCCTTTTAAGTAACCTGCACACCGGTGCAGTAGATAAACTGGAAAATCATCCATTCGGAATTCTGTTCAAAGAAAAATTCAGGGTTACAATAAATACCGATGACCGGTTAATGAGCGCCACTAATATGACGCAGGAATTTTTAACCGCTGTGAAATATTTCAACCTCACATTTGATGAAATAGAAAAAATTACTATTAACTCAATGAAATCTGCCTTCATTCCATACAAAGAAAGGCTGCGATATATTTATGATATTATTAAACCGGGATATCAAAAAGTCCGGGATCAATTAATCAATTAGACAAAAAGGCAAATGAAAAAACTCTTCACAAACTATAATTTTGAATTCAATAAAAATGAAAAGAAACTGCTCTCTTCGTTCTGCAAGCAGGCACTTAAACAATTAGGCAGCGACGATCAGAATTTTGCGGATGTTAAAGCATTCAATTCAGTTTTAGAAAAATTGAACGCGAATACAGAGAGCGTTAAGCTTACAAAGGATGAGAAGATCAGACTCACAAACAACATAAAACAGAATATTGATTATCTCAATAAGCAGATGAAAAAAAGCTGGTTTCTGAAAAAGTGGCTGATGAAATCTCTTCAGAAGCAATACGCTGATATATATGAAAATCATTTTAAAGGATGAATGATGATTTCGAATGATGTGAAAACTATTAAAGCACCTACCGGAACTGAACTTAGCTGCAAAGGCTGGATTCAGGAAGCTGCAATGCGGATGCTGATGAATAACCTTGATCCTGATGTTGCAGAAAGACCGGAAGATTTAATCGTTTACGGAGGAAGCGGAAAAGCTGCAAGAAATTGGGATGCTTTCAAAGCAATAATTGAGTCATTAAAAAAACTTGAGAATGATGAAACACTTTTAGTTCAATCCGGCAAGCCGGTTGGAATCTTCAAAACACATACAAACGCACCACGAGTAATCATTTCAAACTCAATGCTTGTGCCTGATTGGGCGACGTGGGATGAATTCCGCAGGCTTGAACAGCTTGGCTTAACAATGTACGGACAGATGACTGCAGGTAGCTGGATCTATATCGGCACACAGGGAATCCTTCAAGGCACTAATGAAACTTTTGCCGAATGTGCGCGCAAATATTTTGATGGAACGCTGAAAGGAAAATTTGTTCTCACTGCAGGTTTAGGAGGAATGGGCGGCGCTCAACCTCTCGCAGCGACTTTTAACGGTGCTGCTTTCCTTGGTATCGAGGTTGACCGTTCACGTGCACAGAAAAGAATTGATACTGGCTATCTTGATTTCTTAACTGATGATATTGATGAAGCATTTGATAAAGTGCTTAATGCAAAAGCCAATAAAGAAGCTTTGTCGGTTGGTCTGGTTGGGAATGCAGGTGAAATTCTTCCGGAAATATTAAAAAGAAATATTATTCCCGATGTTTTGACTGATCAGACTTCCGCTCATGATGTTTTAAATGGTTACATTCCGATGGGAATGAGTTTCGAAGAAGCGATAGCCCTTAGAAAATCTGATCCCGATAATTACATTAAGCTTTCTCGTCAGACAATCGTAAAACACGTCGAGGCAATGCTTGAATTTCAGAAACGTGGAGCAATTACATTTGATTACGGCAACAACATTCGCGGTGAAGCAAAAGAAAACGGAGTAAGCAATGCATTTGATATTCCGGGTTTCGTTCCTGAATTTATTCGTCCGCTTTTCTGTGATGGTAAAGGACCATTTCGCTGGGCAGCATTATCAGGCGATCCAAATGATATTTACGAAACAGATAAAGCTGTGAAGGAAACTTTCCCCGAGAACAAAGCACTCATCAACTGGATCGATATGGCTCAAAAGAAAGTGCATTTCCAGGGATTGCCTGCACGAATTTGCTGGCTTGGTTATGGTGAGCGAGCAAAGATGGGAAAGATTTTCAACAAGCTTGTAGCAGATAAAAAAGTTAAAGCTCCAATTGTAATTGGCAGAGATCATCTTGATTGCGGTTCTGTTGCATCACCAAACAGAGAAACTGAAGCTATGATTGACGGCAGCGATGCAATTGCTGACTGGCCAATACTAAATGCTTTATTGAATGCAATCGGCGGTGCAAGTTGGGTTTCAGTTCATCACGGCGGCGGAGTTGGAATCGGAAAATCAATTCACGCTGGAATGGTGGTTGTTGCCGATGGAACAAAAGAATCTGAAGAAAGACTGGAACGAGTCTTAACTTACGATCCCGGAATGGGTGTAATGCGTCACGCTGATGCCGGTTATGAGCAGGCAATTGAAAATGCTAAAAAGTGGAATGTTAAAATTCCGATGTTGAAATAGATTGAATAATTGCCACGACCTTTAAGGTCTGTTGCATAACTCTGAAATTAAAATTTATAAATCCTCTACGAGGATTAATTCTGTTTTGGATTTCTTGCTTTACAATAATCTGACCTCTACGAGGTCAAAAACTAATAAGGAACATCGTAGATGTTCAATTTTTGTAATAGAGGAATAAGTAAAGTAAAACAGATCCTCGTAGAGGATCAATAAAAACATTTATGCAACAGACCCTTTAGGTCGTGGTTAAATAATTATAAACGATAGGCTTTAGCCAAAAGATGAATATTTAGGCTAAAGCCAAGAATATTTTATTGGATAAGAACCCCGTTCTAAAGAACGGAGCTATTAAAAATGAAAATAAATTTTATCATAATATTTTTTCTGATATCAGTGAATTTGATTTTTCCTCAATCAGAAGATGAGATTAACGAAGATGAATGCACCTTCAATAGCATTAAACTTTTTGGTAAGATACAATTTGTGGATTCTTTTCCTGATATTACTGTGCAGGTAGTTGAGTCGTTCCCGGATTTGAAAGTTAAAATAGTTAATTCTTTCGCTAATGATTGCGGTGAATGGCAGATAGTTGATTCATTCCCTGATATAAAAGTTAAGATAGTAGAATCGTTTGCAGATATAAAAATAAAATTTGTGGAATCGTTTCCAGGAATTCCCTAAAGCAAGATAAAAGAGCAAATTAAAAAGAAAAAAAATCAAGATGCTGTCCGAAGGACTCCTTCGGAGAAACAAATTCAGCATTACTAAATCATAAATAGAGGAGTAAGTATGAAACTTAAAGTATTAGTAGCCGACAAATTTCCGGATAAATATATCCAGCAGATGAAAGATCTCGATCTGGATGTAAATTATCAGCCAAAGCTTGGTGAAAAGGATCTACCTGAAGCAGCGAAAGAAGCTGATATCCTTGTAGTTCGTTCAACAATCGTTAACGAGGAAACGATCAATTCATCAAAGAAGCTTAATCTTATAATTCGTGCCGGTTCCGGTGTTAACAACATCAACATATCCACTGCAAATAAAAAGGGAGTCTATGTTACCAACTGTCCCGGAATGAATGCAGTTGCTGTTGCTGAGCTTGCAATTGGATTAATGATTTCGCTCGACAGATTTATTCCTGATAACGTGAGCGACTTTAACAAAAATGTTTGGAATAAAGACAAATACTCCAAAGGAAAAGGATTGAAAGGAAAAACTCTCGGCCTGATTGGAGTTGGAAATATTGGTAAAGAAGTTGCAAAGAGAGCGCTTGCCTTTCAAATGAATGTTTATGGAAAAGACATTGCCAGAATTGAGGGCGTGCAGATAAAAGATTTTTCAGAGATGGATCAGTTGCTTCCACTGTGCGATGTTATATCAATTCATCTTCCAGCTACTCCGCAGACAAAAGGTTTGTTCAACAAGCAGATGTTCAGCTATATGAAGAATGGAGCTTATCTTATAAATACTTCACGACAGGATATAGTAGTTGAAGATGATCTGCTGGAAGCGATTAAAGAAAAAAATATTCGTTACGCTTGCGATGTATTTAAAGGTGAGCCTGAAGGAAAATCAGGTGAAGTAACATCCAAACTGCAGAACAATCCGAATATTTATGTTACACATCATATTGGTGCTTCAACAGAACAGGCACAGGACGCAGTCGCTGAGGAAACCATCAATATCATCAACCATTACATTCACAGCGGAGTAATTGATCACTGGGTAAACAGAGCAAAGATAACCGATGCACATTACCAGCTTGTGGTTAAGCATTTCGACAAACCCGGAGTACTTGCAAGTGTTCTGGATTTATTAAGAGATGGCAATATTAATGTTGAAGAAATTGAAAATGTAATCTTTGATGGTGGAATTGCTGCAAGCTGCACAATGAAATTAAAGAATGCTGCTACAGCAGAGATGCTTAAGAAGATGAGTGAAAACCCGAATGTGATTAGTGTAAGCCACGTAGAGATTTGACATCAAGTATATAAAAATTAAAAAAAAGGCGACTTATTTAGTCGCCTTTGATTATGCGAAATTACTCGGATATTTTTGCCCTCCATACACCTAGGTTTGCGGAATAATAAAGATAATTATCAACTGTAAACAGAAGCTGAATATAACTTCTCTCAGGTAATTCAGAGTCAAACACTTTCCAATCAATTTCGCTTATTTTTGAATAATAAATCACTCCATTAGACCGACAGATGAAAACATATTCTTCGTTGTGAGCAAAAGTATGGGCAACAAAATGATAATTATCATTGAATGATGGAAAACCATGATTGCCTCTCAACCAAAAGGTTCCACCATTATCAGAGTAGTAGATATTTTCAGAATCAACTGCAAAAATCCTAATACCTACATTAACAATTTTATTTATATCACGGTAATTTGCCCAGTCTCCTGAAGCTTCATAAAATGTGTTAAAGTTATCGGTAGTGATATAAACTTTAAACATTGTAAAAATTATATGTGTTTCAAATGCAATCATATCATAAACATAATATTTAGGCATCTGAGGACTGTACCAATTATTACCATTATCAGTTGAAATCATAACTCCTCTAATTGGATCAGGCCGATTTGGAAAAGAATGCCCCAAATAAATTTTATCGCCCAATACTGATATACAATTTAAAATGAATTGCTTAGAGCCAGCTAAACTATCTAGATTAGTATTCCTAAGCCAATTTTGTCCTCTATCGTTTGAAGTGTAAAGACCGAAACTTCCTATGTAAGCATTATCTCCATTAACAAGTAAGGTACTGTGCTGGTCGTGGATTATTTGATCAATTTGCCTTGTTTCCCAGGTTAGACCTTTATCAGCTGATTTACAAAAAAAAGTGTTGTTCTGGCTTGCAACAGAAGCATAAATTATATTATCAACTACTTGCACTTTACGCACACTGCCTGGTAAATCGCTTACCTTTTCCCATTTTGATGTTGATTGATTGTCTGGCGGATCAGTAGCCTGTTCAGAGCATGCTGATACTATCAGGAACAAAAAAGAGAGTATGAGAGGAGAAATATTTTTTTTCATAACGTACTCCTACAGTTTTGATTAAAATATCCGTCAGTAAATTATTCTAATTAATTTATTTTTCCAATTCTGTCTAAGAATGAACAATTGATATTTGGCAAATTATTTTATATGAAATCCCTCTTTTTCAAAAATTTTTCGGGCTGATATTGTTCATTATACCTTTTTCAAAATAACTTTGATCAAGAATTGTGCAAATTCATTTTGAGTCAAAATAAAAGGATTACTGAATGATCCGTTTAGAATAAAATACAAGAATGGTATTTGTATGTCTAAAAAACTGAAATGGAGATAAGGAATGATAATTAGGCTTGCAGAACCTGAAGTATCTCAAACAAACTTCACATCAATAATATCTTTAATCATCTCGTGGTAATAAGGCATTTGAAGGAGTTGGTTAATGCCTTCCCTGTCCTGATCTTCAAAATCGAAAACGAGATGCTGTATATTGACTGAAAGAAAATCGAGGGAGGTTTGAGGAAACGCAGGGAATAGATTTTCATGATTATCTGCGTGCCCTTTGGCAAAGCTGCTTTTATATTTAGAATTGAAATCTTTTAGCACTTCTTCTGAATTACCTGCGAGAACGAAGTTAACATACGGTGCATTTATAAGTTCAATTATTTCTTCAGCGAAACTCAGTCCATTAAGAAAAAGCTCTTTCTCGTAATTTTCATCACCGATAGTCAAAATATTGTTCTTGAAATTAGTTACTTCCCTGCTTAACAAAGTTGTTTTGATTTCAACATCATAAAATTCTTTGAATAAAATTTTGCTGAGTATTACTTCGTTGGAAGTTACATCACCTCTCAGGAACAACTCATCAATTGTTTCCTGCTCTTCTTTGAAGTGGATGTAAGCATTGGAAAGCAGAGCATCAAAAGAGATTCCAATTTCAGAAGAAACAAACAAATCCTTATTCGTGATAAGATCCATACTTGGAATAAGTCCAATAGAATCCTTATCACTTAATATATTTTTTACAATTAAAGGTGAAGGAACAAATTCGAACTCAAGTCCGGATTTATCCTCTATTTCTGATAAAAGTATTTGCGAAAAAACATTGCTGGGTAGATAAAATTTTGTATTCATACGATAAAAAAAGCCGCCCCAGGGACGGCAATGAAAATATTATTAGCTCTTTTTATCTTTAATACGTGCAGCTTTACCGGAAAGGCCTCGCAGGTAGTACAGCTTTGCTCTTCTAACATCACCTTTCTTCAAAATTTCGATTTTAGAAATCTTCGGTGAGCTAAAACGGAAAATTCTTTCAACACCAACTCCGCTGGAAATCTTTCTTACGGTAAAGGATTTGTTGAGACCATTTCCGCGAACACTTATTACGTCACCTTCAAAAGGCTGTATTCTTTCTTTATCACCTTCGATAATGCTCACATACACTTTTATGTGATCCCCTGCTCTGAATTCAGGCAGATCGGTGCGGGGTTTTTCTTTTAATATGCTGTTTACTTTATCCATAATTTACTCCTTCTTTTAAGCCAGAGGCTTATTCACCTTTGACTGAATTAATTTCACGCCATTTTTCTGTTAAAATTTTTGATTGTTCTTCTTTCCATTTTTTAATTTCTTTTTCATTGCCCGAAAGTAGAATTTCAGGAACTTTCATCCCCTTGTATTCAGCAGGTCTGGTAAAATAAGGCGCTTCAACTATTTCACCATCCTGGAATGAATCATCAAGAGCTGCCTCGCTGTCATTAAGAACTCCCGGTAATAATCTTACAATTGCATCAATTATGACCATTGCTGGAAGCTCGCCTCCGGTAAGAACAAAATTCCCGATTGAAATCTCATCAGTTGCAAACTTCTGCCTTACACGGTCATCAACATCTTTATAATGTCCTGTAATCACAATTAAGTTTTTCGAAAGTGAAAGATCATTTGCAATTTTTTGATTGAATATCTTCCCTTTCGGAGTTGTGAAGATTACGTGATCATAACTTCTCTCTGCCTGCAGTGTTTCGATACATTCGAAGAATGGCTCAGGTTTCAGCACCATTCCCGGACCACCGCCAAAAGGTTTATCATCAATCTGCTTGTGCTTGTTGTTTGCATAGTCACGTAAATTATGAATAAACAAACTAAGCTTTCCCTTATCCTGCGCACGTTTTATTATGCTGGTCTTAAGAGGACTTTCAAGCAAATCCGGTACAGCAGATAAAATATCAATCCTCATCTTCTTCCAAAAAATCTTTTGAAATATTAAGGATTAATGTTTTCTTCGCAGCATCAAATTTTTCAATAAAACTAAGAACAAACGGAACTAAAATTTCTTTTTTATCGTCATCTAAAATTACAAGCACATCATTACCCTTACCTTTAATCACATCCGAAACTATTCCAATTCTTTCTGTCTTTACAAATACTTCGCTGCCCATCAAATCGTGCACAAAAAAATGGTTCTCAGGTAAACTCACTGCATCTTTCTCATCCACGAAAACTTCCCTATCAATCAGGATTTGAGATTCTCTAAGGCCATCAAACTTCTTAAACTTAATTATAATCTTCCCTTTGACATCTTTTACATCTTTTACATCTTCAACGTAAAATGTTTTCTTATCACCCCAAAAATCTATATACACTTTCTCTAAGCTTAAGAATCTATCCGGAAAATCTGAGAAAGATTGCAGCCTGACAAACCCATCTTTACCAAAAGTTTGCTCTATTCTCGCTATTAAAAAGTATTCCAAGGTTTTTGTAAAAACATCTAATCGAGTATTTCAAGCATTGCACGCTTATCCTCTTTAGCCGCAATGGCTGTTAAAAGAATTCTCATAGCGATGACAGTTTTACCTTTTTTTCCGATAACTTTCCCCACATCTTCCTTTTTAACCCTCAAAGTCAGATTAACTTTTCTGTCCTGGTCAATTGTTTCTTCAACAACTACAGCTTCGGGGTCATCCACAAGATACTTAGCGATAAATTCAATGAACTCCTTCATAACTAAGAGCCTCCTATGTAAGCGCTATGAGCAGTATTGCATTAAAGTATAGTTAATAAACTATTTCAATTAATATCGAAAACAGAAGCAGCGCCATTAACCTCTGTTGTACTTTAGCCGGCTGTCTCTTCCGGTTTTGCTTCCTCTGCAGGAGCCTGTTCTTCGGCAGCTGGTGCTGTAGCTTCGGCTTCCTGTTTGGCTTTCGCCTTCCTGGATAATTTTTTCTCAGTCCGTTTTTTTGAACCGGCTTCTTTTAATTTCTGCCAGTTCTCAATTTCGGATTTTACCTTCTCTTCATCAAAGCCTTTGGATATTAATTCTTTTTTAAGATTAATACCTTTCTGCCTTAAAAGACTTTTTACCGTATGAGTTGGCTGAGCACCAACATTTAACCAGTACATTATCCTGTCCTCTTTCAAATCAAGGGTATGAGGATTTGTTAAAGGATTATAGAATCCAACAGCTTCCAAAAATTTCCCATCTCTGGGTGATCTTGAGTCTGCCGCAACCATTTTATAAATAGGTTGTTTCTTCTTACCCATTCTTCTTAATCTTAACTTAACTGCCAAGTTATTTTGACCTTTCCATTTGATACATTATTAATTCTACTAAATTAAAATCCTACCTGCCCATTGACAGGTTTGCGAATGATGATTTGCCTGAAAAGTTTTTCATCATCTTTTTCATTTCTTCAAATTGTTTTAACAGCTTGTTTACATCCTGTATGGATGTTCCGCTGCCGCGTGCAATTCTTTTTCTTCTGTTTCCATTTAAAATTTTTGGATTCCCTCTTTCAGATATTGTCATCGAGTTGATAATTGCTTCAACTTTAACCAATGCTTTATCATCCACCGGTGCATTTTTAATCTGCGCACTGAGTCCGGGAATCATTCCGATCAGCGATGACAGAGAACCCATTTTCTTAATGACTTTAATTTGCTTAAGAAAATCATCAAAATCAAATTGATTTTTTTTGAACTTCTCTTCCAAACGCTCCGCTTCATTTTCATCAAAGCTTTGCTGAGCCTTCTCGACAAGCGAGATTACGTCGCCTTTTCCAAGGATTCTTGAGGCAAGACGATCGGGGTAAAAAGTCTCCAAAGCGTCTGTTTTCTCACCATTACTGATGAATTTAATTGGTTTTCCAACCACAGACCTGATTGACAAAGCAGCACCACCACGAGCATCGCCATCGAGTTTTGTAAGAACAATTCCATCAAAATCTACTTTCTCATTAAAAGCTTTGGCAGAATTAACTGCATCCTGCCCGGTCATTGAATCAACTACAAAAAGAATTTCGGAAGGATTTACCATTTTTTTGATTTCTGAAATCTCTTCCATCATCTGTTCATCAATGTGCAAACGACCTGCAGTATCTATAATTACCGTATCAAAATTATTTTCTTTGGCATACTTCAGTGAATCAGTTACTGTTTTTCTTGCATCGGGTTCATCGAGAGAAAAAACACGAGCTTCAATTTTTTCACCAAGCTGCTTTAGCTGTTCAATTGCAGCAGGTCTATAAACATCGGCTGCTGTCAATAAAACTTTTCGATTGTGATCTTTTAATCGTTTCGCAAGCTTTGCACAGAAAGTAGTTTTGCCTGAGCCTTGTAATCCAACAACCATAATTACAGTAATCCCGGAAGGATTTAGTTTTAACTCGGTCTGTGATGAACCCAATAAAGTAACAAGTTCATCAAAAATAATTTTTGTAATTAACTGCCCGGGCGTTAATGAAGCAATAACTTCTTTACCAAGTGCTTTCTCAGAAACCTTATCAATAAAATCTTTTGCTACTTTATAATTAACATCAGCGTCAAGTAAGATGCGGCGAATTTCTCTGAGTGTGTCAGAAATATTTTTTTCGTTTAGGCGTCCTTGCCCTCTGACCTTCTTTAAAGCGTTTTCTATTTTTAATGATAAATCTTCAAACATCTTAATTTATTCTGATAAACATGGAGAGATTAATAGGGAATTTATTAGCTGGCTTTAAGTGCATTCGCACCGGAAACGATTTCCAAAATCTCTTTTGTAATAGCAGCTTGTCTTTCTTTGTTATATTTCAAGTTTAATGAACGAATCAGTTCCTGAGCATTTGTTGTAGCATTATCCATTGCAGTCATCCTTGCACTTAATTCTGCTGCGTTAGATTCCAGTAGAGCTCTCCATAGCTGAACTTTTAAATGTTTAAGTACAAGGGATTCAAAAATTGAAAGCTGGTCCGGTTCAAATATATAATTTATTGAAGCTTTTTCTTCTTTATCTTCTGAAATGAAAGGAACCGGTAACAATTGAGCCTTAACGATTTTCTGCTGAATCATAGAAACAAATTCATTATAAACCAATACTATCTTATCTATTTCACCATCCAGATATTTGGGTATCAAATCATTATACAATTGAATTGTTGATTGATACTCAAGCGAACCGAACAAACCAACTATCTTTCCTTCAATATTATAATTTCTCTTGCTAAAATATTCTGTTGCCTTTTTGCCTAAAGTAAAAACTGAAACGGAATTTTCATTCTTAAGTTCTTCATTGATATAGCTTGTCGCTTCCCTGATAATATTTGTGTTAAACGCGCCACACAAACCTCTATCTGCAGTAACAACTACTACACATATTCTTTTAATTGTTCTTGGTGCAAAAAAAGGATTCGTCTGCAATGAATCATCACCAGCAAGCCGGGAAAGCATTTCACCAATTTTGTTAGCATAGGGTCGGGCACCAACAATTCGCTGCTGAGCACCTCGAAGTTTTGCAGTTGCAATCATTTTCATTGCACGAGTAATTTTCTGGGTGCTTTTAACGCCGACTATCCTATTCTTTATGTCTCTGAGTGTAGCCATCTAAAATCTAATTAAACTGTCTTCTTAAATACTTTGAGGAAATCATTTGCTGCGTTATTAATTTTTTCTTCAAGTTGTTTAGAAATATCTTTTTCTTTCTTAAGAGTTTCCAGGATGTCTTTATGTTTCACATCAAAAAATTCGAGAGCTTCTTTTTCAAATCTCTTCACATCAGACACCGGAATAGAATCCATATATCCCTTCGTCCCTAAGTAGATACTTATAATTTGTCTTTCAACAAGAATTGGTGCATACTGACCTTGCTTTAATAATTCTACAAGCCGTGCACCTTTGTTTAAGGTTCTAAGCGTAGATTGATCCAGATCAGAACCGAATTTTGCAAATGCTTCAAGCTCTCTGTACTGAGCCAAATCTAGTTTAAGTGAACCTGCAACTTTTTTCATCGCTTTGATTTGTGCATTACCACCGACACGAGATACAGAAATACCAACGTTGATTGCAGGACGAACACCTGAGTTGAATAAACTTGATTCAAGATATATCTGCCCATCAGTAATTGAGATTACGTTTGTTGGAATGTAAGCTGAAACGTCCCCCTGCTGTGTTTCGATAATTGGTAAAGCTGTTAAACTTCCGCCGCCAAGTTCATCACTAAGTTTTGATGCTCTTTCAAGCAAACGTGAATGAAGATAGAAAACGTCACCGGGATATGCTTCTCTTCCGGGAGGTCTTCTTAACAAAAGAGAGAGTTCTCGATAAGCAGCAGCTTGTTTTGATAAGTCATCATAAATCACAAGTGAATGCATTCCATTATCACGAAAATATTCACCGAGCGTGGCACCTGAATATGGTGCAATGTACTGAAGCGGGGCCGGTTCCCATGCTGAAGCTACAACAACTGTTGTGAATTCCATCGCACCGTGTTCCTGCAGCTTTGCAACAACCTGTGCAACAGTTGAACTCTTCTGACCGATCGCAACATAAACACAATAAACCGGTTTTATACCAAGTGATTTAGCTTCTTCTGTGTGAGTATATTTTTGGTTGATGATTGCATCAATAGCAACAGCAGTTTTACCAGTTTGTCTGTCACCAATAATTAATTCTCTTTGTCCGCGACCAATCGGAATCATTGCATCGATTGCTGCGATACCGGTTTGTACTGGCTCTTTTACAGGTTGTCTTTGAATTACACCAAGTGCTTTTCTTTCAATAGGTAAAAACTTGTCAGTGTTTATTGCACCTTTTCCGTCAATTGGTTTGCCGAGTGGATTAACAACACGACCAAGTAATTCTTTACCAACAGGAATTGAAGCAACTCGTTTAGTTCTCTTTACTGTATCACCCTCTTTCACCAGCGAGCTTTCACCAAAAAGAACACAGCCAACGCTGTCTTCGTCAAGGTTAAGAACCATTCCGATTACATCATTAGGAAACTCAACAAGCTCAGTTGCCATAACTTTACTCAAACCATATACCCGTGCAATACCATCGCCAATCTGCAGTACGGTGCCAACATCATAAATATCTACTTCGCTCTCGAAACCGGAAAGCTGTTTCCTTAATATCGCCGATATTTCGTCGGGTCTTACTTCAGCCATAATTAGTTCCTTTTAAACTTCATTGTTTAATTGAGTGATATCTCACCCGTTAAAAATTGTTTCTTCAGTAATTCCAGTTGATGTTTTATTGAAGCATCATAAAGTGTATCATTAACTTTAGCGATGAACCCACCAACAAGATTTGAGTCGGTCTTAAAATTTAGTCGAACTTTTTTATCCAGGATCTTCTCCAGCCTGCTTTGTAATACACTTTTCTGCTCATTTGAAAATTCAGATACGGATGTTACAAAAACATTTGCAATACCAAGATGATCATCTCGTAATTCCAAAAATCGTTTACCGATAGAAGCCAAAAACCTTTCCCGATTCTTCAAAATTACAAACTCAATGAAATCCATCGATTCCTTTGATATTTTTTTACTGAAGATCTCTTTGAGAATGTTAAGCTTTAATTCAGGTCTTATTACAGGACTATCAAGCATTGACTGTAACTCTCTACTTTGTTCAAGCGTTTGAACAAGAAGCTGGATATCAGAAGAGACAACTTCAAGATTATTCTTTTCGAGAGAAGTCTCCAGCAAAGAAGTAGCATATCTATGTAAAATTCTGAAATCAGCCATTATTAATTTTTGGTCACATCATTTAAATATTTGTCAATTACCTGCTTGCTTTTCTGAGCATCGAGAGATTCCCTGATGATCTTTTCAGCAGCACTGACAGCTATCTCAGCAATCTGTCCTTTAAGTTCTTCAAAGGCGGTATCCTTCTTCCTTTGAATCTCTAATGAAGCATCATCAACTATTTTCTTTGCCTGCTCTTTACTTTCTTTTATCAATTGTTCCTTCAAAGTTTCGGCATAGGCCCGACTCTGATCGATTATCTTTTTAGATTCTTCTTCAGCCTTCGCAAGGTTCGCCTGATTTTCTTCGAGGATTTGCTTTGCTTCATCTCTGGCTTTCTCAGCCTGTGCTAAAGATTCCCGGATATCGTTTTCACGCTTATCAAGCGCGGATAGGATAGGTTTCCAGGCAACTTTCTTCAGAATCAGAAGAAGAATTATAAAAGTAATAACAGTCCATATCATCAAGCCGGGATTAACGTCGAGAAGTCCGCCATTTTCACCACCACCTGCTGCAATGACTGCTAATGTAATTTGAGTTAGCATTTATTTTCTCAAATAATTTTTAATTTATGCTTTAAGAGCAAGAAGAATACAAATAACCAAACCGAAGAACGACATTCCTTCGATAAGTGCAGCAGCAATAATCATTGATGTTCTTATTGCGCCCGCAGCTTCCGGCTGTCTGCCACTTGCATCCATTGCTGAGCTTGCAAGTTTACCAATTCCAAGTCCACCGCCGATAACAACTAATCCGGCGCCAATACCTGCTGCTAACCATGCTAAATCCATTTAAGTACTCCTTTAATATTTGTTAATAAATTAATGTTCCTGATGTACTGCCATTCCTATAAACAAGGAAGTGAGCATTGTAAATATATAAGCTTGAATTAACGAAACTAAAATTTCTAAAAGATAAATAAATACAGCAAATGCAATTGAAATTGGTGCAATGAAAATCGTACCCATAAAAAATATTAATCCAATCAGTGCCAGAATCACGGTATGACCTGCAATCATATTTGCAAAAAGTCGTATAGCCAGAGCAAAAGGTTTTGTGAACAATCCAAGTATTTCAACTGGTATCATTAGTGGAAGCAACCACATTGGAATACCATGCGGCACCAAACCTTTGAAGTATCCAAAAAATCCGTTATGTCTTATTCCTCCAATTTGAATCATTAAAAAGGAAATAATTGCCAGAGTAGCAGTTACTGCTATGTTACTTGTAAAAGTTGCTGAGAACGGAATCAGTCCCAGGAAGTTTCCAAAAAGAATAAAAAAGAACAACGTCAACAAAAACGGGAGAAAAGATTTATATGCTTTTCCCAACGTTGGTTCTGCAATCTCATCACGTACAAAGATGATTATCACTTCAAAAAAATTAGCGAGTCTCTTTGGGATAAGAGATGTTTTATAATTTTTTGCGACCAAGTAAAGAGTTAACAAAACTAAAAAGGCTGCAATCCACATAAACACAACATGCTTTGTCGGGGTTATATCAATTCCAAAAACAGGAGGAAGTTGAGGAATATGAACATATCCAATGAAAGGTAGTTCTATCTCCTTACCATCCAAAATATGATGCATAATCCAATCGCTGTCAGATCCACTGGAAGTTTTAAGTGTATCTGAAACCACTTTCAAAGTATCGATGTTATTACTTGCCGCCAAACTGGCTTTTTCTCCCTAAATTCAAATAAAATATCTCAATTAATAAGTAAAAAACGTAAAAAAAGAGGATGGAAAATATAAACCCATATGTGTTTATTTCCAAAAAAATGAGGGTAGTTAATACCAGAGATAGCCCAAGAATAAGTCTAAAAAGAAGACCGCCCCATAGTGTAAGCAAGAATATGTTATCAGATTTATTTAAGCTGAATTTTATTAGTAATAAGCCAATTATAAAATTTATTATTGAAAGAAGTGCCCCGAGTAAAATAGATTTGAAAATCAAACCTGATATACCGGAGTAAAAATAGAATATCGAGACAATGAGAAGTGTTAGAAAGGAGATTACTGTGCAGACAATAAGCAGCTGTTTCTCATTTTTTATCATTTCCGGCTTTCAGAACAGATTTGATAAATGTGTACATACCAGCAAATACACCGAAAAATGCTAAAACTACAGTCAAAATAGGTTTAGTTTCAAATTGTCCATCCAGCCAAATCCCAACAAAAACCATCACAGTTACGGTAACAGCTAGTTGAAGACCTAACCCAACATAAGGACCAACCTCCTTATAAAAGTTGTTGGTACCTTTTATCTTATCAGGTTCGAGTTTCATCTTTTATGAAGTTGACGGTGTGGATGCAGATGATCCTGTAGATTGTCCCATATTACTCTTTCCATCGAAACGAGCACCAGCTTCAACCACTAAAATTTTTGTAAAGACATCCCCTTTTAAATCTGCCTTCGATTCTAGGATAAGTTTTTCTTTGGCATTTATCATTCCTTCTACTTTACCGCCAATAGTAATAATCTTACCATCGACTTTTCCGAAGACTTCGCCTTGTTCTCCGATAGAAACATTTCCCTGACAATTAATATCTCCCTGAATTGTTCCATCAAGTCTTATGCTTCCGTCGCTGGAAACTTTGCCTTCAACTTTTACCCCATTACTTATAATCGTAATTTCTTCAGAATCTCCGTTCATAGTTTTGCTTTTCAAATTGTTCTCCTTATTTATTTGTGATGATTAAAAGAGTTTCGGGGTCAACGGGTTTACCGTTACGCCAGATTTCAAAATGCAGATGAGGACCTGTTGTTGCTAAACCACTGTTTCCACTTTGAGCAATCAGCTCACCTTGTTTTACAAATTCTCTTTCTTTTTTAAGAATAACTGAGCAATGCTTATAGATACTTAAATAACCATCCGAATGACTAAGAATAATAATATGCCCATAGTTATTTGTGTATCCTGAAAATACAACAAACCCACCTGCCGATGCATAAACAGGTGTTCCATCCTTAACTACTAAATCAATACCAAAATGTGCTCTATCAGGATCAAAACCTCTACTGATATATCCATTAACTGGTAGAATGAAAAAAATTCTGTTCTCCTGCTGACTGAAAAGATTCTTTACAAAATATATCAAGCTTCCTAAAACATTACCCTCTTTAGGTGTTTTATATAATTTCTGAAGTGTATCGGGATTAACTTTGAATGAGTCAATTAGTGCGGAATCGCCCAATGCCATAGCATATTTTAATTTTTGATTTGCAGATTTTAAGAGCTGTAATTCGTTTGCTAAGAAAATCACTTTCCCATTTAGTTCCTCCATTTTCTCAATCGTCTCTTTACTTTGAGAATAATTTCCTGGTAAAACCTTTTTACCAATTCCTGTAATATTGAAAAAGTAATAGCCTAATACAGCAGTGAAGATTGAGTAAATAATTGCAAAAGTAAAAATTCTTATCACGGTAAATTTTTTAGATTTCGCTTCATGAGAAGTATCATCCGGAACGATTATTATTGAAAAGCTTTTTAAGTTTTTTAAGTATTTGAATATTGGCATTTAAATTAAGTCGATATAAAAACAGCACTAATTTAACTGAAGTTCTGCAACAATTCTACAAATTTAATTGAGCCTTCTCTTATCAATTTTGGCTGTTTTGAGGTCAGATCAATTATTGTTGAAGATTTTTTTTCTATTGTTTCAGAATAATAAACTATTGCATCAACATCCTGTGAAAAATTATTAACAATCTGTTCAATATGTTTTAATGGATCCTCCCCACTTCTATTGACACTTGTAGAAATTAATGGTCGTGAGATTTCCTTGAGGAGTTTTAGACAAAAATCATTTTGCGGAATTCTTACCGCGATTGTATCCTGGTTTATAATTTCCTTTGTTCTTGCGTTCAAGTTAAGAATAATCGTTACCGGAGCTGGCCATATTTTTTGAAGAAAGTCCAGATGAGTATCATATATGACATCGACATAATTCATAAGGTTTTCAAAATCAGATAGCAGCCAGATGAATTGTTTTTTTTCGTTCCTGCCTTTGATATCGGAAATTCTTTTTAAAACATTTTCATCAAATGGATTTCCACCTATGCCATAGATTGTGTCCGTCGGATAAATAAATATTTTTCCCGAGTGAAATAATTCAGCTGCTAAATTCAATGCTGATTCAGGATTTTCAACGATGTTAATTATAAATTTTTGATCAGCTTGCATTTGCTAATAACTTTTCTGCTTTCTCAATCACCAGATTTGGAGAGAGTAATTTTGCACAATCAAATGTGTCAAGAGGACATTTACTAAAACCGTGAATTCCGCAAGGCTTGCAAATCAAATCATCAAAACTGATATAATCACTTTTTTTATTGTAAGGATAAAATCCAAATTGCGGAATTGTTGAACAATAAATTGTTAACACAGGAATATCTGCACACATACCCAGATGAGTCGGGGCACTATCATTGCAAATTAGAAGCAAAGAATTTTTTAACAACTCAATTGTTTCAACAAATGAAAAGTCCCCTGCAGTTATGTAAACATTTTCTTTTTTCAAATCTTCACATAATGATTTGTCGTTAACTCCGCCGACAAGAATTATTTGATATTTCCTATTTATAAAATATTCGATTATCCGAATGTAGTCTTCCACAGGATATTTTTTCGTTTCCCAAACCGAGCCGGGTGCAATTGTAATAAACTTATCGATCTTATTTTCCCTAAAAAACTGTTGAACCTTTTTCTTAGATTCTGCAGATACTATTATTTCAGGGATAATCTTCCATTTATCAGCACTGTAATCATCTCCAATGAATTCTAAGTTCCTTTTCACTTCGTGAGCGGTCGGATCATACTTTACAGTTTTTTTAAACGCAAACTTCAGGCTGCTGTTTTCAAAGCCATATGTTTCTTTAGCTGAAAGATTCAATGTAATTATTGCACTTCGAAGTGAGCGATGAGGAGAATAAACAATTTCGTACTTATTTGACCGGAGCTGTTTTATAAACCTGATGAATGCGACAATGGATTTCTGCTTACCTTTTTTGTCAAATGGAATTGCAGAATTTAGATACGGAGAGGCTGCAAATATTTCCAGAGTTGATGGTATGCAAAGGACATCTATTAGATGTTCTGGCCTTTTTCTTTTTAATTCCTGTATGAAAGGCAATGTAAGAATTGCATCGCCGGGAAAAGCAGTTTGTATTACAAGTATTTTCTTTTCATCACTCATTTAGTGTTTCCACCTGTTATGCATCCATAGCCACTGTTCAGGATTTTCACGTATAACTTTTTCAAGATAAGAAGTGTATCGCTGACTAATCTCCAGGATTTTTTCTTCCTCACCATCCGGAAGATTTTGCTGTGATATTTCAACCAGATCCATTTTATACTTATAGTCTTTTTGCCTTACGGCAATTCCACAAATAAGTGGTGCACCGGTTTTAAGTGCTAATGCAGCGGGACCAGTGTAAACTGAAACTTTTTTACCAAAGAAATCAAGCTTTACTCCCTCTATTGGACCCCTCTGATCAGCAACCATCGCTACAACTTTCTTTTGCTTGAGCGTTTGATATGTTTTTCTTATTGAAATACCAAGAGGGACAACTTCATTCCCAAATTTTGTGCGAAAGTTATTCATCCACTCATAAACTAAAGGATTTCGTAATGGTTTAACAATTACTGAAAACGGCAGATGAACTTGCAATGCTATTGAAATTGCGCCAAACTCCCAGTTACCGAAATGCGATGAAAGGAGAATCAATCCTTTTCCTTCTTTAAATTTCTCAATAATCAGTTCAGGATTGCTGCACATAACTTCATTAATTAATTTCTCCTTTTTTATATAAGGAAGGTACAGTATCTCAACCAGCGTAATTGCAAAGCTCAGATAAATTCTGAAGGCTAATTTTTTGTTAGTTTGACTATCGTTTTCAGGGAAGGCAATTTTAAGATTATTAAAAACAACTTTTTTTCTTATTGGGATGAGGTAGAAAAATACGAATGCAAGAATGGTTGCAAACTTTCTCGAGAGGTTTATTCCGAGCAGTCTGAAGCACCAGCTAAATAAAATAAATAGGATATATTCAATTCTGTTCTTCATCAATAGTCAAAAATATTATCGCAAAAATAACCAAAGATCAGCAATAAAGTTGATGAAGAAGCGCACTCATAAATTAGCCAACACTAAAATGAATGGTTATTGAATTGATATCCTTCGCTGCCAATAATCGTCTCTTAGCTCTCCTCTTTTGGTTGAATGAAGAAGCTGATAATCTGTGAAGCCGGTTAGATCACCAAAAATAAATTCTATGCCACCTTCAATGCTTTCATATCTCCAGATCTCATATGGTCGCGCATCTGTTTGGTTCGGATAGCGTTGAATTTCAGATGGTTCACCGTATACAATGTATACTCTTCCACGATCAGTTTTCCAGCCCTTTTTACCAAGGGAAGCAAATTTTGCATCACTTTCATTTACTCGCTTTACATAATTGAGATAATTTTCATTTCTATCATCCGAAGGATTTTCATCGCGAGCTTTCCAGAAGTTATAGATGAATTCCCGCTTCGCATCTTCCGTTGAGAGTGCTTTATACCTGTCAATTTCAGGAACGGTTGCAACGTACTTTGATTTATCAAATAAATCATCTATTTCCTCTTCCGACATAGCTCCGAAAGTGGTACTTAGAACCGGTGATATCGTTGTTTGAAATGTATCAGTCGGAACAATCGAGGGATTATAAACAAAAAATCTTTTTGATGATGAGACTCCGTAATTCGCAACACTGTCAATGAGATTTAACAGCAAAGTGTAAGTATCTGTTGGAAGCTTATAAGTTTTAACGAGTCCAACTTCAACTCTCGTGTCAACAGATTTACTAATTTTTTTAGATTTTGAACTTACTAGCTGTCCCCTGCTGTTTATAATCATTTCATCTAACCGCATCTCTGTATCATTTGCCTCACCCTGAAGATTATATAATTCAGTGTAGTAAAACATAACGGGCTGCATTTCACCAGCGACAGAAGCAGGCAGAGGAGTTACTTCAAAAGTATTTTTATAAAAAATAGATGAAATATTTTCACTATTCGGGACAATATTTGAAGCAAGCTGCACATCACTTAAAGCTGTATTAGAATTTAGAAATGGATCAACATATATTTTTTCATTAATAGTTTTTTTATTCAAAGGATTGTTAAAGTCGCTGCCAGTTATATTCACAATGTATGATCCCTTATCAATTACAAATCCCACCATCCCAATCAGGCTGCGGTCTAAATTTGCTGAATCAATGATTTCATTGGATATAATCCAATGCTTGTCGATTATATTGCCAGATGTAATCGAATCATTAATTTCAATTTGCAGAAGTCCCTGCACAAAATCTGAGGTATCGGTATCGAAATAAGTTAATCCCACCTGATTGAATGAATAATAGAACTCGACATAATTCGATAGAGAATCATATCCAAACTGAGCGTAATCAAATTCAAAATTTATCTTTTGAGGAAAGACAAAAGTCAGGCAGGATAAAAATGATAATGACAGAAAAAATCTATTCATAGCAATTCCAGGATTTTATTGCTGTAAAAATAAAAAAGCGTCCATTGAAAAATCAACAGACGCTTCTCCAATTAACTCAATTGACTATTGGAAGCTAAGCTTAATCGTAAACACGTGATTTGCGGTTGGGAAATCTTTAACATCCCTGAATGCATAGTCGAATACAAATCCAACTTCGCCGCCAAGCTTATAATCTAAACCGGCACCAAAGGTTAATCCGTATACGTATTCGCTTGTATTTTGCACTAAAAAGTTATAACCACCTCTTACAAAGAAGTTATTCATAAAGCCGTATTCCATGCCTAAGTTTGCTATATCTTCGAATGAATTATTAGCTGTGTATGCACCTGCAAACATTAAGTTGTTCTGTTCATTTATATTGAGTGCATATGTCATGCTTAGCTGGAAAAAGCTGGGGATCTGGAAACCTTCAGTAATAATCTCGTAGCTTCCTGATGAAGCACCGGGAATCGTTCCTGGTATAACAGTTCTAGAAGCAAGGTCCTGCCCCGAGTAACTCATGTCACTTCCAATATTTTTAACAGCTGCACCAATCATCAATGCCTCTGAGAATCGATATTGAACACCTGCATCTAAAGCAAAACCTGTAGCATTTGTGTTCTGGATATTCTCAGATATTATCTTCAGGTTTGTTCCGATTGAGATTCTGTCTGTCAAAACTTTTGAATAAGTGAATCCAATAGTTAAAAACGACGGAGAGTAGGTATCACCAGTTCCATCAGGAAAGGTTTCTGTTGTAACCGGAATATCTCCGAAGTCCAAAGTTTTTAGATCCAGGCCTATGGATCCTATATCACCAAGGCTTGTTCCAATTGCAAAGTAAGATATGTTAATATCGGCGAGATAATTAACATAACTAAACATTGCTTCGGTTTGCGGATAAACATCCAAACCGGCAGGGTTATAGAATATAGATTCCAACCCCGTAATATTAGCCAGGAATGCACCTCCTGTAGCTATTCCACGGGCACCAACAGGTATAAGAACTTGTTCAGCACCCGTTGTTCCTTTTCTTGCAACATCACCTGCATAAATTGAAGTTGCAATCAGGATAAGTATTAGTATTATTTTTTTCATTTTTTAAACTCCACTATTTTAACTTAAAATAGATGGCAGGCAACATTTTATATACCTGCCAATCTTAAATTTAGTTAGAACCTTTGTATTTGTTTCTGAGGCATTATTATTGCAAACTTCAATACTTTATCACCATACTCAGGATTTGAAACGATTGCAAGATACATACCCGAAGCTACTCTCAATGTAGATTCATTTTCCAAATCCCAGCGTAAGAACGGAGAAGTTGGTGAATCTTTATCATCAGTTGTGAGAGTTCTTAACAGAGTTCCAGATAAAGAATATATCTTAACTGTTACATCTTCAGGTAAGTTTGTAAAGGTAACAAACGGTTCATCTGGTGTATTAGAGTAGTAATTGGATAAAGTGTTATACCCAAACAGCGGGTTCGGATAAACATTCACTTTCTCCCATAAACTTCTTTCCTCATCGGCCGTCAAAGCTCCGGATGCTTTGGTAGTGAACTGGAATACATCCGCTTCAGTATATGGGTATGTTCCAACAGGTATTACTATTTTATCACCTGTTTGATAGAATATTGCACCATCGCGCTTTTGCACACCAAGTGCATACATAATATTGAAAAATGGTGATTTAGCTATGCTTCTTTCTTCTTCGGTAGCAGATGCGTCCAATGGAATATCATAACCACGTAATTTTGCCCATACAGTCTGGCTTGAAGGATAGTTGCCTTTGTAAAGCTGTTGATTACCATTTGGATCATAATCTGCGTCGAAAATAAAAATAAATTCTCCGGAAGTACTTACGTTAGTTCCAGGGTCCCAAACACCATCAGGTGTACCATTTAATGGTGAACCGGATTTTCTTTCGAGGAATCCAACAGCAAGTTGTTTTTCAACTCCATAGATTTCATCTACTACCCATGCAGTAAAAGGCACATCCACAAATCCTTCTCCAAGCTTACCTATATCATTCAGGTTAATAACTATCTCTGGATTTGCCGGTGTAACTCCTTCAGCATAAACATATGACGCTCTTTGTACAGCTACATTTGGACCAACATATCCTTGTAAGTAACGATACGCTTTACCATTATCACCAAATCTGAGTTCGACTCTTCGTAATTTATCAGCGGTAGTAATTTTTGAAGTATCATTTCCAATAGCACCGCCGATAGCTGCTCCAAGCGGCCCACCACCAGCAACATCAACATTTAAATAATAGCGCTTCGTACCAGCGGTATCATACCAAAGTGCAGAGGTTTGAAATCCGATTTGGCCAAGTGTTGGTGTTTCATCAGAAACTTTAACGATAAATCCTTCTGTGCTCGGATAGCTTATTTCAGTACTTCCATAAAGAAATAGCTTCATAGAATCTAACAGCACAGTCGAAGTTGTTACATTCTCAAGCTGCCAGAACATTGAATATCTTACCGAAGAATTATCCTTAAAAAATGTAACTTCATAATTGTCTCCGGTTAAAGACTCGTTATCGATCGGATCATATTGAAGCATACCATTACTGAATCCAGTGATCTTTGATGCATCCAGCACCAAAGAAGGAGGAGTATAGTTGTTTTCACCGGCTACTATTGATTGAATAGATCTTATATTCTCTGCTTCCTGAGCAAAAGCAAATGAACTAAGATAATAATCACCGACAGTACCAACCGAATCAGATGGATCATCTTTATATATTAGTGCATCGTAGTTGAGAGCATAACTGGTAACTGCAAAATAGTAAGGTCTGCCCTTGACGATCGGTTGGTTAGTTCCAAAAGGATCGTTAAAAATTCTTAATCTAATTTTTCCGGTATTGGGATCAGCATATATTGAATAATTCATTTGATTACCAGATGGTGAAACCTCATACAATAATTCAATTCCACCAGTCTCTGAATTTTCCTTAAATACATTCTGGATGAAGTTATTCAGATCATAGCTTGCAATAAGCGCTGAGTTAACCTGACCGGATACAACATCTTCAGCTATGTTAGTTTTGAAAGCCCAAACCTGATAGCCTTCAAATTTAAGATCCCACGTTGGAGTTTGGCTTAAATAGGTTACCTGTCTATTTGTTTCCCAGGTAATATCTATAAAATCATCACTCGAAATGAGGGTAACCTGTGGAGCCGGTGGCGGAGTAGGTGCTAAAAAGTTCAGATCAAATATATTCTGAGCACCATCATCTATTGCACGGGTAACTGTAATTCCATCCAGAGGATTTGCACCCCTGCCGACAACGTAAGCTAATACTATTTCATTCTCCTCATTCTTGTTAAGGACAAATGGGCCCGTGTTGGTCATCTGACGAGCATCACGATTCTGGTTACAAATCCAACCAACATCAGTTACCGGATCACCTGAGAACCAAAACCTCTCGTCAATTGTTGCGCAATCTACGCCACCTCTTACTTCACCAAATGGAAATGCAACGGGGTCGCAGGGGTCTGGGGCAACACCAAATCTGTCGAAACCAAGAGCATAGCTTCTTGCTTCATCTTTATCATCAGGGTCACCAAGTGCAGGTACACCATTAAAATATACAACGAATGATGATATCGGAAGATTTTTTGCCCCGGGGTATTCAACAACGCCTTTTATCTGTCCTTGAACTGAGTATGCAGTATCAAGGGGCGTATCTACGCCTTCATTATATTCTCCATTACCATCCAAATCTATATAAGTTTCACCAGCGATGTAAGCCCGCGGACCAGAGAAAAAGTCTATGAAGAAAGCAGGCACTTGAGCTCCATATTGTGGATCAGGGATATTTCCGTATGTATAGCCTGCGTTTCTTGGAACGTCCACACCAACCACATCATCAGTGGCATCACCAAGATCGGGATCTGCCCAGGCACCAAAATAAACATCGGTGAGCTGTTCAGGATCACTGGGAGTTAATCCAACATACGTCATTCGATAACGAACAAAAATTATGTTTCCAATAGCTCCGGCAGAAGCAAACGCAAAAACTGATTGTCTTACTTCAATACCAACCTCTAAAGATGTATTCCATCTTCGCTGAGCAACTGGCAAGCCATCATGGAAGACACACCATGCAATTTCATCGCCAATTAAATCCGGCATATCTTCGTCGGGATCCCAAAGACCGTTGCCATTTTTATCAACGGGATTATATACTCCATCACCATCGCCGTCAACAAAATCTGCACCTAAAGCAACAGCATCGGACCAATCTTGCCAGCTTTGACCAAAAGGTTCATCTTGCGAGTTAATAACATATATAACTGCGTTTGGATCATTCTCACCACCAACGATACCCTGAACATAATCCTCTACAAGGCTGGCAGAAGCTGCGGCGTTAGCCCAAAGAGCTCCATCTCTAAAGCCACTGAGAAAGAATCCGGAGGAAAAGAGGAAACCTCCTCCAGCAAACTGCCCAAGACTACCAAGTGGTGGAACATTTACGTCTGCGATTATTCCCTTTCGATTAAGCGGCATCCAAACGTTATTAACATTCAGACCGTAAGCATCTCCATTTTTACCTGAGACTTGCTCGCCGGTTATTTTATAAATTGGTTTAGGAGAACGAACACCGTTGTTATCGTCTCCCAAAAAACCGAACGCAATAAATGCTACTCCCAAAAACAGAAGCAGCAATTTATAACTGTATTTAATTTTTATTTTCATTTTCATTTCAATCATCCTGTTTGTAATTAAAATCAAATTTTTGTTAGAAAGTAATTCTATCAAAATTCAACTTGAGTCCGAGTCTGATAAGTCTCGGAATACCAAAATTATTCGGGTCTTTTTCCAGGGATTCATAATCCTTAACATAGCCTTCTCCTAGCTGCTGAATATTACCCTGCGCATCAGGATCGTTAAGCCAGCCAGTTGTATAAGGACTTCCCGTAGATCTCCAAACTCCTGTGATATTATCCGAATCAAGAAGATTTTCAATCCAGACGTAAGGAGTTAAATAGAAACTACCAATCGGGAATCCTTTTTCAACTTTCAGATCAATCCTGAAACTACCCGGTGCATAAGCTGAGTTGATATAGCCAGTATTATCTGCTACCAATCCGGCATCTCCAAGAATATCCCATTGATCGACCGGTGTATATGGTCTACCGCTGCTAAAGGCTAAGATTGCATTTGCATTAAACAACTCAAAGAAGCCAAGTTCACCTTCAGGAACATAAAAATCAATAATTGCGATTGCTGTATGTCTTTGATCAAAGGCTAATGGAGCAATAACTTTTGGAGGAAGGTTATCAAGATTTCTGAATACCGCAGTCTGACTTGAATTGGTTGAAGAACCGGTTCCATCAGCAAATGAAAGCGTATATTGCAGCGAAGCACTGAAATAGCTTAACCTCGTGACATCAAAAGAAAATGCAAATCCCTTAACTGTACCAAAGTCGGCATTTTGAGAACCGATTGCATTAATGGTTTCACCGCCCTCTGTACGTTGATATTGGCTAACTTCAACATTCACGAGTGATTTAGTGTTTTTATAAAAAGCAGTTATATTCAGAGATGAATTTGCGCTCAATAACTGTCTGAAACCTGCTTCGTATTGAGTTGTTTCTTCACTTAATAATCCACCATTAAAACTACTTTGAGGTGACATTGTGATATATTGATTATAATCAAAAGGACCAGCATACATATCATTAAGCTCAGGTGTCTGGAAAAACGTGCCATATTGAGCATGAAAAACTGTTGCTTCAGTTACAGGGAATCCGATTCCAATTCTTGGTGAGAATTTTACTTCAACATCTTTTATCTTAAAATCGTCAATGTCAAATTTATTCGGATCTAATCCACCAGCATAAGGTAAAGATGGATCGATAAGTTCATGAGATTTGATATCGAAGTAATCCATTCTTATACCGAGATTCAAAACTAAATCCTGTAATTCGAATCTATCTTGTAAATACATATAACCTAGTATTGGCTCCCTCGGCTTTAAAAATTCAGCCATGCTCGGATCTGATTGTATACTTGGATCGGCAAACCAATCTAATGATGATGGATCATCAGAGGTTGTCTTGGTATTACCAGTGACGT
This sequence comes from Ignavibacteriaceae bacterium, assembly GCA_035478175.1. Taxonomy (GTDB): domain Bacteria; phylum Bacteroidota; class Ignavibacteria; order Ignavibacteriales; family Ignavibacteriaceae; genus IGN2. The sequence goes on along the minus strand of DATIJX010000170.1, from coordinate 6,756 downwards.
CATAACCAAATACGAAAGGCTGGTTTTGTGCAAATCTGATATAATCCGGCTGCGTGGGATCAGAGCCAGCAACAACGTAGGCAAAGTTTCCGTAACCTCTAACGGTATGCTGTTCAACTCCAAAACCGAATTCCAGCAGGTGATTATCAAGCTGAGATGTCAAATCAAAATCTGCACCTATCCTCATATCTTCTCTCTGCTGGAAAAGACCTGTAGCATAACCATAAGGTCTGTAAACACCGTTTACGTCTTGTGTTCTCGTTCTGCGTCCATCGCCTAAAAGCGTAACATTCATACCAGATTCATTAGCCCACCACAAACTGTCTCCATAAAGAATCTGATTCTCAGATCCTTTTAGATAAGGATTGTAGCGCTGAAATTCAAATAGTCTGTAACCAAGGTTTATATTCCAGAATGTACTATTACTTACAGTTTGGGATACTCTCAAGCTATAAGAATCATTTGATTCATCAGTCTCTTCTATGAATTGTGAAGAGTTTTTATACATTCGGGGAACCGCTCCACCCTTAGAAAGTTTAGCAATTCTATCATTGAGCAATGCACTTAATTGTACATTCCATCCGCTGAACCGGGAATTCAATTTACCGCTGAACCTCCAAACACTTGCAGGGTTATTTGGAACTGTTTCATAAACGATTGGCTCATCTAAAATAGTCCCATCTTCAAGTGTATAAAATTCAATTGGAACTGCGGGAGGATCGGCATCGGCATACCAGCCTCTTTCCCCAGATAAGAAAATAGTATGCTCTGGAATTCCAGGTATTATGGGTCCGCTTATTGACCCTGAATATAAATTAGAACCGGAAGGATCTGTATTTAATACATCAGATGATAGAACATCAATAAATAAATTGTAATATGGCTGACCGGTTTTTGTTGTAACGTTTACGATACCGGATTGTGCTTGTCCATATTTAGCTTCGTAACCGCCAACCTGAAATGATATCTGGTCAATTGCGGTGTTACTTACCTGGGCAACTGTTCCTCTGTTATAAAGGTTGTTCTGAGGTACACCATCAACAATGTATAGAACTTCACTACCTCGACCACCGCGAACGTTAATTGTAGCGTTACCTTCCTGACCACCGCTGCCCTCCTGAATTACTACGCCTGATTGCAGCGATGCAAGATTCTGAATACCACGAACAGGTAATTTAGAAATCTGATCGGAGTCTATTACTTTAACAGTGTTGGTAGACTTTGCCTCAAAGAATTTCTTGTCGACAATAACGATATCTTCCAACGTAAAGTCAGTGGATAATTCAACATCCAATTCATAAGTGATGTTTGCAACAACTCTCACTTCCTGCATTGTCTTTGGGGCATAACCTACATAGCTGACTCGAACTTCGTAGGTTCCGGGAGTAATATTTAATATAAAATAGTTTCCATCGATGTCTGTGGCAGCCCCAAGATTGGTATTCAACAATATTATGTTTGCACCAATCAAAGGTTCTTTAGTATCTGCATCTAAAACTTTACCACTCATTTTGCCAACTCCCGTTTGAGCAAATAAAGCGGTTGAAGAGAGCAGAAAGACTAAAAGTGCCAGAAGATTTGTAGATATTTTTTTCATCTCTTCTCCACGAAATGTTTAAATAATCTTCTGAGTTAATCTCTGAATTATAAAAAAGAACAAAAACACTTGTAAAAAAAACGGGCGAATTTACCAATCGCTAAATTGGAAAACCCACCCGTTTATCATATAAGTTTCATGCCTAAATTACTTAAGTAACATCATCTTTCTTGAAGAAGTAAAGTTACCTGAATTTAGAGTATAGATATAAAGACCAGATGCAAGATTACCAGCATCAAAGGTAACGCTGTGTTTTCCAGCTTCCTGAGTTGTGTTAACTAAATTACCAACTTCGTTGCCAAGGACATCATAAACCTTAAGTGTAACAGCACTTCTTTCAGCAAGTGTGTAGTTTATTTTTGTGCTTGGGTTAAAAGGATTAGGATAATTCTGCTCAAGTGTAAAACTATTTGCAACAATACCATCCTCAACACCAGGGACTGTGAAGGTAAAGCTATCATACAACCATCTTGTATCATTAGATAAACTGTTCTGACCAGCTACCTGTCCTATGAAAATAGCTGCACCCGGGATAGCATCTTCCATATACATATAATGAACTTTTGCCTGATCACCATCAAATTCTATTCTTCTTGCTAAATATACATACTGTTCCATAACACTAGCATCACCTTTAAGAATGGCTACATCCTCCCAGGTTTCGCCAAAGTCATTTGACCATGTATAATATAAGTCAGTATAGTAAATCGGGCCGGTGTTTGCTGAACCATCACCCGGATAAATTCTCCAGGCAGTGCTTCCAATCGCACCAGTATATTCAAATCCCTGCCAGGCTACAAAAACAACTCTGCCATCGTCGGAAGTTGAAACGTTTGGATATGCCTGACCTATAGCATTTCCTGAATATAATCTGGTCGTTGTACCACCAGTAACAAAATTTCCAAATCCATCTGTTGGAGCATCCATCTCAGGCATTGAAACAGAAATCCAATCCTGATGGTTGCTATTCCAGTATAATACTGGGAAAACATTGGTGGTATCGGTTGCGCCTTGCAAAACGCCTTCGCCATAACCATTAATAACGATATGTGTTGTACCATCGTTACTGACATTAGCATTGACCTGAGCAAAATTAGTCATGTAAGGTGCGTAAGTTTGGTTTATAACCTGACCATATAAAGGATTTGTACCAGAACCACGACCAGCTGCTAAGCCACCCCATGTTCCACCGCCATCTGTTGAACCGTACCAATACATTCCATCAGGATTTCCAGAAGTAAAAACTCCGTCAAAACCACCAACAGTAGCTATAACTGATCCGTCATCAGATTTAAAAATTGGTAATTCAGCAGGTGTGTTTGCTGCATTGTATACGAAATTTGGATCTCCATCTCCAACAAAGAATAATGAATCAAACGTTGCTCCATAGTCTGTAGAAGCATAAAATACATAATTGGTATTATTCATTATAATCGTGCCATCTGTTAAATAAACAAATGAAGGAAAATTTCCAGCAACGGAGACGCTTGGAAAAGGTGTAACCGGTACAAGGTTTGTTAAATCAATTACTGAATGCCAGGAATTGCCATTGCTATGTGCAAACATTAACACGTTTCCATCAAGAGTTCCGCCTTCGCAGTACTGCATGTTACCCCAGCCATAAGCTGCGCTTCCGCTCGTTCCAGCTGTTTCATCAAAAGCTGAAAAATTATCTGGTGCAGCACCGAAAGCAATGTATGCAAATCTGACGGTTCTGGTCCCTGCATTTTGTCTTGCCATAGCTGTCATCATTGGATCCAGACCGCCAACGCCATCGAGATCAGCTAAAGCAATCATTGGCCCAACTGCATTATTCTGCATGTAATCATAATCGGTCTTGAATAATTCCTGACCTGGTGCTAAAGCAGGAGAATTATATTTTTCCTGTGATATTACTGCCGGATTACTCTCGGATGGTAATACCCAGTTCTCCTTTATAACGTTTTTGTTTTGCGCAAAAGTTAAACTCACCAATGCGAAAACGAAGATTGAGATAGTCATATTTTTGACCATTACTTACTCCTTTTATTTTGTTGTAAGAATAGAGTTGTTTAGAGTTTTCAAATTTTTACTAAATACGCCCGGTATTTAATGTTAATTTATTGTTAAATTTTATTTACATAGTCAAAATAACACTACTGTTTTTCTCAGTCAAGTGTTGCTATACGAATTATTTTCTGGTTTCGAAATAAGCTTTTTTCATAAAAATGTCAAGAGATCGATTTTTCCGCTAAAATTAAATGCAAACCGTGTAAATATCTGTTATACCGTCTATCGTTGAAATCGATTTCTTAACTTCCTCACTTATCGGGCTGTCAATATTTACAATGGTTAATGCATAATCACCTTCTGATTTTCTACCAAGAGAAAGACTCGCAATATTAATATTTGATATAGATAACTCTCTGCTAACAGAAGCAAGCATGCCTGGCTTATCGATGTTTCTGTAAATTAAAATGTTGCCTTCAGGTTTGAACTCAACCGGATAATTATTTATTTCTACTATTCGCAGCTCATTGCTTCCGAATACTGTACCTGAAAATTTCCACTCACCTGAGTTAGTAACAATTTTTGTTTCAATGAGATTGTGATACTCCCGCTGATCACTTGAAATTATTTCTTCCAAAACAATTCCCATTTCTTCTGCTAGTAAAGTTGCGTTAATGTAGTTAACTATTGAATCAAGTTCTTCGGAAAGAAATCCTTTTAGTAAAGCAGTAGATAATAATTTGACAGAGCTGCGAAATAATTCACCTTTATAACTTATAGTAAGTTTTTGCAGTGAGTCCTTCCTGACCTGTGAGAGAATTATTCCCTGAACTTCAGCAAGCTTGATGAATGCTTTGAGATTTTCGTTTGATATTTCTTTTAACGAAGATGCATTAACAGCTCCCGCCGGAGATCCATTGTTAAAATACTCAATCAACTGTTCCGCAATTTGAACAGCAACTTTCTGCTGAGCTTCTTCAGTTGATGCACCAAGATGCGGCGTGCTAACAACTGCAGGATGTTGAATTAATCCAAGACTAAAGTCAGGTGGCTCAGTTTCAAATACATCTAAACCCGCTGCAGAAACTTTTCCTTCCTTCAAAGCTCTCAATAGATCTTTCTCATTAACTATTCCACCCCTTGCACAGTTTATTATTATTACACCTGTTTTACATTTGGAAAGTTCATTAGAAGAGATTAAATATTTTGTTCGGTCATTTAAAGGAGTGTGAACGGAGATAACATCAGCATTTTTCCAAATTTCGTCAAGCGTAACAAGCTGTATATCCAAATCAGCTACAACATCTGCAGCAACAAGTGGATCGAATGAAATTATTTTCATTCCAAATGCTTTTGCTCTGATTGCAACTTCCTTCCCAATTTTACCAAGACCAATCAGCCCGAGAGTTTTGCCAAATAATTCTGAGCCCTGAAATCTTTTGCGGTCCCATTTTTTCAGATGAAGAGAAATGTTTGCCTGAGGAATTTTTCGGGATGCAGCCAGCATAAGAGCAATTGTATGTTCAGCAGCGGAAATTGTGTTTCCGCCGGGTGTGTTCATCACAAGAATTCCTTTGCGCGTTGCTGCCTTCACATCAATATTATCAACACCGGCACCTGCTCTGCCAATGGTTTCCATACCTTGCATCTTCTCAATCAATTCAGCATCAACTTGCGTGGAGCTTCTTACAATCAGCGCATTATAATCAGGAATAACATTCAGCAATTCGTCTTTTGAAAAATCAGTCTTATAGTCCACATTAAATCCGGCAGACTTCAGAATTTCCGTACATTTATCATCAACAGAATCGCTGATAAGGATTTTCTTCATTGAGCAGAAATGATTTTAATTTAAATGACCGAGAATTAAAGTGCTGCGTTAAGCTTTTCAACTATTTTACTTTTTGGTACTGCCCCAATTATAGTGTCTTTAAGTTTTCCTTCTTTGAAAAGCAGTAATGTAGGTATGCTTCGCACTCCAAATTTAATTGAAGTTTGCTGGTTTGAATCAACATCAAGTTTTCCGATTTTTACTTTACCGTCGTATTCACCTGCTAATTCTTCAACTATTGGTGCAATCAATTTACACGGTCCGCACCAAACAGCCCAGAAATCTATAAGCACTGGTTTATCTGATTTAATTACTTCAGCTTCGAAATTGTCATCTGTAATTTCAACTGGTTTCATATTAAATTCCTTTTAGCTACGTGAGTTAATTTATTTTTTACCGGTATAACTAACCACATCTTCACCGCCATCAGCGTTTATCATTCCTCCGCTAATCCACTCGCCTCCTTCTCTGCATAAGAGAGAAATAATTTTTGCCACGTCTTCGGGTGTAGTTAGTCTTCCCCTTGGGTTTTTTGTTTCTGCAACTTTAATCATTTCTTCATTCCCCGGAATTTTCCGGAGTGCGGGAGTATCAGTTACTCCTGCCATAATAGAAGTGACACCAACATCCATATGACCAAGTTCAATTGCTAATTGCCTTACATGAGATTCGAGTGCAGCCTTCGCGGCTGATACAGCTCCATAGAAAGGAATAGCAGTATGACCACCAGAACTTGTCATTGCAAATATTCTACTTTTTTTTGCAAGAAGTTTTGCAATATAAATTTCCTGAACCCAGTAGACCAATGAATGAGCCATTACATCCAACGTCATTTCCATCTGAGCATGAGTTATCGGCTGCTCATCTTCTTTTTTTGGTACAAAGCTCTTCAGTGTTCCAAATGCCAATGAATGCATTATAACTTTTACGACAGGTTGGTCGTTCAGTTTAGATTTAAGCTCAGTTACAATTTCAGCTCTCTTAAACTGATCTGCAGCATTCACATTATAAAACCAGGCTTCTCTTCCATTTGATTTAATATGATTAATAATCTTCTCAACATTAGGCATTGTCGCCTGACGATCGAGATGGATTCCAATAATATTGTAGCCATCTTCTGCAAGTTTCATAGCAGTCGCTCCGCCAAAACCTGATGAGGCTCCCAAAATTAGCGCCCAGAATTTTTTATTTTCTTCTTTATCCATGGATGATGAAATAATGATTTAATAGTTGATGTAATAATACAAAATAGGTGAAAGTCTCACAAATAAATTAAGATATGCAAGACCTAAATAACAATGCTTATTTGGGGTTTAGTAGAAAAGAGTCTTCACCAAAC
>DATIJX010000169.1:0-1667 GCA_035478175.1 Ignavibacteriaceae bacterium | reverse complement strand
ATTTGCAAAAATAAAGCTACCCTTCGTTTCGACTGCACATTTCATTAACTGCTCGCAGCCCTCTTCGTTTGATTTGGTCAATAATTGTTTCTCAATTCCTTTGTAGTTGAATAAATCGTTTATCTTCCCAATACCGATTGTGGTAATGTTGTTTTCAGAAAGAATATCAAGCACAGTTGGCTCGGGAGGATCCAGTGAAAAATCTTTTCTGTTTTTTGTTCTAGTGAAATTTCCAGGTTTACCGATAAAAGGACGAGCAATTACCCTTCCAACCTGTAGAGGATAACTTAAAACTTTTTCTCGGGTGATTGAACAAATTTCGTAGAGCTTTTTAAGTGGAATGATTTCTTCGTGAGCAGCTATTTGGAAAACGGAATCGGCAGAAGTGTAGATAATTGGATAGCCGGTTTCCAGATGCTGTTTACCAAGCTCATCAATTATTTCTGTTCCTGAAGCTGGTTTATTTCCTAATATTCCTTTGCAGCCGGTTTCCTTCAAAAATCTACTTACAATATCGCTGTTAAAACCTTTCGGGAAATAAGAAAAATCTGTTTGAACATGCAGTCCGGCAAGTTCCCAATGACCTGTTGTCGAATCCTTTCCCTTAGATCGTTCAGCCATCTTTCCAAACGAAGCTTGAGGGTTGGTAACTTTATTGATACCCACAATGGGTTCAACATTTCCCAAGCCGAGGGTTTCAAGATTTGGCAATTTCAATCCGCCAACAGCTCTGGCAGTATTGCATAATGTGTTGCTTCCTTCATCATTGTACCTGCCTGCATCGGGAAGTTCACCGATACCTACTCCATCAAGAATGATTACAAAGAAGTTTTTCATTTCAGTAAAATGAAATTTTTAATTTACATTGAGAACGGCGTTTCCACCTTTTTCGAGAGCCTTATTAAGTGCGAGATTTGCATTGTGCATTACTTCATCAGCATTATCTTTGTTAGTAGTGGAAGCAATACCGATAGAAACCGTAAACGTGGTTTGCTTGGAAACGACAGAGATGGGCTTCCGGGCAATTTTAACTCGTAACTTTTCAGCCCATACAAAAACATTTTTAGTAGTTGCATTAAAAAAATAAATTCCGAATATCCGTTCATCCAATCTTCCAAAAAGATTCAGCGGGGTCATCTCATCCGAAATAATTTCTGAGACAACCGAAAGAACTTTTGGCAGCGGATTATCATCAAATAGTGACACCTGTTCAATAAAATCATCAATTTTTAAAAGTGCTAAAGTTCCGGGAATTTCCAGCTGCTTGGCTTTAATCAAATCCGAGCTAAGTCGTTCCTTGAATGATGAAGCATTAAGTGCTCTGGTCTCAAAATCAACTGAAGTGAGGTTCTTCAATAATTTTTGAGTTGAATGTGTGTAAATAATATAAGCCAGGACATTCAAAGATTTTTTGAGGAACTGAACATCCTGGTTACTGTAAGCATTTTTCTTTAAGCTTTCAAAGCAAATTACACCATAAATTTGCTTATTGTAGATAAGAGGAATTGCAACAAACGATCCGTCAAAGGAAACGTCTTCAGCACGTGAATATCTTTTATAATTACCCGCTGAGGTATCGTCTATTTTAACAGGAATTCCGGTAACTATTGATTTGCCAACAAGAGTTCCATTCAGATCAATCTGAAGATCTATTCCGATGTATTTCA
>DATIJX010000168.1:0-2007 GCA_035478175.1 Ignavibacteriaceae bacterium | reverse complement strand
ATCCAGGAATTGTAAAAAGGACCAGCCCACCATTTTCTTTTGAAATAAGTATAGGTTACAAGTCCGATTCCGGATAGAGCACCAAGCAAAATGTTTAGTGGATTGAAGAAAGTCAGTATCGAGATACAGAATAGCAATCCTAGGCAGCTGATTATAAGAAAAAAATTTCTATTTACAATCCCTTGTGTTAATGGTCTGTAAGGAGAAGAAATTGAATCAGTATCAATCTGAAAGCAATCGGTTAGTGCTTGTCCAAATCCGTATGATAAAAAGCTTGCAAAAAATATTAACATTGCTTTTACGATATCCATTTCTGATGCGAATGACATACCTGCAATTCCAGTTATTCCTGAAACGAACATCAAATAAGGTCGCATTGTAATTACGTATGCTTTAAGAAACCTGAAGGATAAAACAGGATACTGTTCAATTGCTAAGGTGTTCATCTCACAACTCCTTTTACAAATGAAAAATTGCAATAACGGTTTAGGTATTTTCGTTTTCCTGACAAGCCAAGTCTGTGTAATAATTTGTAAGCAATGGAAAAAACCTTCGGCGAAAAAACCAGCAGCTTTGATCCAAGTGATTGACTGCGCGGAATTATTAATTCAACTCTGGGTTTATAAATTATTTTTAGTACTGCATCAGCAACTTTATTTGGGCTAATAAGTTTACTAACAAATGACATTGCAGAATTATCTGCTTGTGCTTCATAGTCAAGCATTTTTGTAACTACTGAACCTGGTGTTATTAAGCTTAAATTGAGTCCAGTTCCCTTCAATTCCATTGCAAGCGAAAATGAAAATCCTCTTAGCGCAAACTTTGTTGCACTGTAAACAGCAGAATAAGGCATTGGCACAATTCCGCCAAGAGAACCAATATTAATTATGTGTCCACTTCTCTGCTGTTTCATTATTACTAAAGTTTTTTGATTAAGAATGATGGTGGATGTTAAATTTAGCTCAATCATTTTGCTGATTTGATTTACGTCAAGTGAAGAGAATTCGCCCGGCTCTAAATATCCGGCGCAGTTTATCAGGATATCAATTTTTCCATATTTCTGTAATGTGAATGTTAAAAGTTTATCTATTTCTTCGGTCTTTGTGATATCAACCTGAAACCAGCAGATATTTTTATCGTAGTAATTTGCTGTGATATTCCGGTGATAGATTGCACAGACTTTGGCATCATTCGATGCCAGTTTGTTTACAATTGCGCTTCCAATTCCACCGGAGCCGCCGGTTACGATGACAACTTTATCTTTTAATAATTGATTTTTCATTTTAATTCTTCCATAAATCTTTTGTTCTCTATTGGAAGAATAGAATTTTCGGGAGTGGTAATTGTCAGAGAAATGTCAAAGGGTTGTAAGAGTTTGCTCGAATTGTCATTCCAGTCGATCCCGATTTATCGGGAGAAGATCCGGAATCTATTATTTATAGAGAAATATGTCGTCCCTACGGGACTCTAATATTTACTGGGCCTTATTTTCTATAAATATTCAGTCCCTATCGGGACATTTCTTTAAAGAGGATTTAATATGCTTTAATTTTTTTCTAATCCCGTAGGGATTAAATATTTTTAGTACAATAGCAAAAGAATAAATATTAAACCCCTTTAGGGGTGACATATAAAACAAATTACTTTTCTTCTCCGAACCACTCCAAAGAAATAACCTGTCCGGTGATATATCTTGATTCATCAGATGCGAGAAAGACGCAAGCATCAACTTGATCCTCTGGAGTGAGCATTTTGGATTTATCTTCTTTTATTTTGGAACGGATGGCAGTGTCAGCTTTGCCCGGCGCAATTGCATTCACACGGATATTATCCTTTTTTCCTTCTTCTGCACAAGCTTTGGTGAACCCAATTTGTCCCCACTTGCTTGCGCAATATGCAGATAGCATTGGATATCCAACTAAACCACCTAATGATGAAACATTTATAATAGAGCCTCCTCCTGAATTTTTCATTGGCTGCCAAACGTGTTTTGTGCAAAGGAATGTT
>DATIJX010000167.1:0-5649 GCA_035478175.1 Ignavibacteriaceae bacterium | reverse complement strand
ATTCGATCTTCGGATAAATCTGATTTGGATTGTGCTAATAATTTATTGGCTGGAATGCCCGAAATAGTTGCACCGGCAACTCCAAGAGTTTTTAGAAAGTTTCGGCGGTTCAATTCTCCCATAATATCACCATTTTTGTTTGGATTTGTTCAGCGGATTTTCTTCCTCTACAGCAAAATCGTACCAATATTATACCCGTAAAAAAACTTAGGACTTACTGAAAAGCGTTAAAAAGCTATCATTTTTGAAGGAATATGAATGTTAGATTGATTGACAATTGTTAATCATCTCTTATTTGTGATAATTCAATATATGCTGATTAGCAATAGTGAGAATTATGTATGGCAATTATTGAGGAATGAATAGTTGAGACCTTGTAGTTCGAGATTTATCAACAGCTTTTTGAATGCTAATACTAAAATTGAAGTATGAGCTAAATCAAATTAGCGAATGTTTTGTTCCGCAGCGGGGGCAGAAAAGCTCTGTCTTCTTGTAGTCGGGTGGAATTTTAATTTTTAATCCGCATGAACAATTGATGAATGAGTAGTTGTTCACTCTCATCATTATATCTCCGGTATCTCTTTTCGTTTGCTTGTCTAATCCTAATGCCACCGGTGTAACTGCTGCTTCTTTCAAACCAACTGTTGTTTGATCAGCTAATCCCGAAGATGGAATAAGTGAAACTTTTCCTCTCTTTACTTTATCAAATGCGTTCTGATAATCAACATAGTTAGCTCCCCCTGAAATGCTTCTTAGAATTCTTACTCTTTCAGAAATTGGTGGATGAGTGCTGGAAAGATTAGTAAGTTTCTGTCCTTTCGGTTTAAGTGGGTTAACGATATACATCGGTGCAGTAACTTTGTTTGCAGTTTTCAGATCAATTGAACTATCTGAAATTTTTTCCAATGCGGAAGCAAGTCCTTCAGGATATCTTGTATAACGTACAGCGGATGCATCAGCCAGATATTCCCGCTTTCGTGAAATAGCAAAGTAAAGAAGCTGGGCAAGTATCGGGGCAAGAATAGCAAATACAATTGCAACAATCATAATTATCATTTGTCCCTGCCCGCTGCTCTTTGAGGACTTAGAACTATATCTTCCTCCACCAAACCAAAGACTTCTGAGAAATACTTCTGAGATAAGAACAATACTGCCGAGCATAATTCCGGAAAAGGTCATAAACAAAACATCACGGTTAACGATGTGAGAAACTTCATGAGCAACTACTCCCTGCAGTTCATCCCTGTTTAACCGTGCAAGCAATCCGGCTGTAACAGCAACTGCGCTATTCTCCGGCTTGATGCCAGTTGCAAATGCATTCGGTGCAGCTTCATTGATGATGTAAACTTTAGGCATCGCAGGAAGACTGGCAGATATTTTCATTTCTTCAACAATATTGAAAAGCTGAGGGTGAACTTCTTTCGTTACTTCTTTTGCTCCACTGACTGCCAAAAGTATTTTACTTCCGCTGAAATAGCTGATGAGTGATAGGATTCCCCAAATTATCAACGCGAAGAAAATTCCAATGAAGCCGCCTCCATCGGGATAATATGTACTTCCGAAAAAATATCCGAGAAGCAGCAAAGTTATTCCAAGAGAGAAAAAGAGGATTAACGACTTACGCCTGTTTGCTTCAATTAATTCCCACATCAATTAGCTACCCCTATCATCTTTCGTTTGCATGGATGTCCGCCTTTGGCGAGACCTCGCTTCGCGGGTATGAATGGATGATTGTATGTAATATTAAATCCATAAAAATTTATTGCTGCTTACTTTTAGTTATTAGTTGTTTGTTGATGGTTATAGTTTATTAGTTTCTGGTTGTTAAACGAAAAAACTAATTGACTAAAACTGAAAACTATTTAACCAAAACTAAAAACTAACAAACCACGAACTGAATGATCATATATTCTTAACTGTTTAATTAAAAGCTAACCTTCGGAACTGCTCTTTCCTTCTCATCTTCAACCTGGAAGAATTCTTCCTGCAAAAACTTGAACATTCCAGCAATTATGTTCGAAGGGAACATCTGGATTTTGTTATTATAGAAGAGCACCTGATCATTATAACTCTGCCTTGCAAAAGAAATTTTATTTTCTGTCGAAGTTAGTTCTTCCTGCAAAGCAAGGAAATTTTGGTTTGCTTTCAAGTCTGGATAATTTTCCACCTGAACACGAAGTTGTCCAAGTGCACCACTTAGCAAACCTTCTGCCTGAGCTTTTTCACCAACAGTTCCGGCATCCATAGCCTGGCTGCGGTATTTTGTTATGTTTTCCATTATTTCCCGCTCGTGCTTCATATAACCTTTTACGGTTTCAAGCAGGTTTGGGATTAGGTCGTGTCTTCTTTTTAACTGAACATCAATCTGGGACCAGGCATTCTTTACCCTGTTTCTCAATTGAATCAGTGAATTGTACATTGAAATCACAAACAAGACCACAACCGCTACTACAACCAGTACAATTATTAATCCGCTCATTTGTTTCCTCCATTCTTATTAGATGATGATTTTTCAAACATTTCTTTTAAAAGATTTATTATTTTATTTTCTTTATTTTCAGAACCGAACTCAACCACTTTTTTGAGCTCTCCTTTGTCGAACCAGATGCCGTGATTCTTCTTGCACTTATCGACAACAACTTTTCTCTTCTCTCCAATCTCAAACTTTTTCATTTGCTTTCCGCAGATGGGACAATCGTAGCTTTTTTCTTTAACGTCTGCTGCTTCATTGAACAAATTTATAAGTCTGTTTCTGTCTTCATCAGTTTCAAGCAGCAGTTCAAGCTCACCTGCGTCAAGCCATACACCATCACAGCTCGTACAGTAATCTACTTCAATCTGCTCAAGCTCGAGAACTACCATTGAATCTTTGCAAACAGGACAGTTCATTTATTAAATACCTGCAAATAATTCACTAAGACTTTTAAAATTAAATTTCTTAATCGTATTGAATAATATAGATTTATCATATTTAAGCGTTTATTCAATTAAACCTCTCAGCAATTTTTTTTCTCCGATAAGAGGTTTAATTCTAGAAAATGGGATTGTTAATTCCGTTGGTCCGAATGCATAAGCTGTGATTTCATAATTGTTATAATAAAAAACCAGGCTGCTGTCAGTTATCAAAAAATTATCATTCAGATAAAATTTATTGTTTTCGAACCAGAATCCTGCCTGCCCAAGATCAGCTTCTGAAGTGAGTTCTTTAAGTTTTCTAAATTCTGCTTCAGCAATTTCAGTAAGCTCATTCTGTTTATCGGCCGGAATAATTTCATTAAGTTTAATTTCTTCACCGTTCGATAAACTAAAATTTTTAAATGTTACAAAAGTGTTAGGATGAGCCCCTCCGGTATAAGAGTATTCCATATAATCAATCGAAAAAATATTACCTTTATTTAATTTAACCTCGCCGGTCCTTTCAATAAACCACGACTGATAGGAATCGGGAAATTCTGTTATGATTGAATTATATTCTTCAATGAATGCGTTCATTACTGTTTCAAAATCATCCGATTTTGTTCCACCCAGTATATTCTGAGAGAAAAGATCTGAAATAGATTTATTAATTTTTTCTTTCACCAGTTTATTTTCTAGAGATGTAATCTGTGGGAATTCAATTTTTATTTTTGCACAATTGTCATCACGAACTCCATCGCACCCTTCAGATTGTTTCTGAAATGTTACAAGTTCATACATTAAATCATTCATTGAAGGAGTTTTATCACCGCTGCAGGAATAAACTGTAAACAACCAGATGACTAATATGTAACTCAGTAGGTTGATTTTCATTTTCTTCACTTATTCAATAATATTGACTAATTAACCAAGTAAAAATAAATAACATTCGGTAGAATTACTCATTAATAACTGGCCTATGAATTGCGGATGAAACGTTGAATTTAATATTTATTAGATTAGTATAAATGAGGAAAAGAATTTATTTTCTAATCGATGAGCAGTTTGGTTTACCGGAAGATGAAGTTCACATCTGGAACTTTGATCTGAATAAGCATCTCAATCAGATTGAAGAGTTTGTAGATATTTTATCAAATGATGAATTAATCCGGGCAAGTAAATTCCATTTTGACAGAGATAAAAACTGGTTTATCCTCGGCAGAGGTTTATTAAGAATTTTCGTTAACATATATACTGGAATTCCGGTACAGGAAATTAATTTCTCTTTTAATGATTTCGGGAAGCCATCGTTATCACCTGCATATAAGAACAATCAACTACACTTTAATCTTTCACACAGTAAGCAATTTATGTCGGTTGGTTTTGTGAAAGATGCGTTAATTGGAGTTGATGTAGAATTGATGAAACCGCTAAAAGATCATCTTGAAATAGCGAGAAGATTTTTTTCTAATTCCGAAATTGAACAATTAAATGCTTTCCCAAAAGAAAAAATATTGGAAGGTTTTTATTCTTGCTGGACAGGAAAAGAAGCCGTTATTAAACTATCAGGTGAAGGTCTTTCATATCCTTTGAAAGATTTTGATGTTCAATTAAAAGAGCTGAATGTTAATGAGTCGTATCGATATAAGGTCAATCTGAAGAGTAAAGATGAGAATTTATTCGTAGAAGTTTTCAGGTTACAGAAAGATTTGTTCGGAGCCTGTTCGGTTAATAAAGAAAATCTTATTACAGTGTTCTGTTATTTTGAGGATACTGTAAGCTCGATTAATTCTTTATTAACTAAGTAATTTCTTCCTATAACTTCAAGCTGTGAATTTTAATCAGCTCGTTGATAACTCTTTCTATGTTCGGCTCTTCCTCGTTTGGTTTACCCAATGGATCATCAAACAATTCAATTCCCAACAATCCTCTTATCGTATTAGCAACACCGTTACACAATACTTCGAGATTATAACCTCCTTCAAGAAAAAAAACAATCTTGCTATTACAAATTTTTTCTGCTGATTTAATCAACTCTCGTGAAATCCAATTATAACCTGTTAAGCTTAAATTCAGATTAGCAAGCGGATCCTCCCAGTGAGCATCGTAACCAGCAGAAATTAAAATTATATCAGGCTTAAATTTTTCCAAAGAAGGAATAACAACTTTTTCATAAATAATTTTGAATCCATTATCACCCACACCAGCCTGCAAAGGAATGTTAATAATTGTTCTTTCAGCAGCACCTGTTCCGATTTCTCTTATGCTGCCCGTACCCGGATAAAACGGATATTGATGCGAAGAAATAAAAAGAATGTTCGGGTCATCACCAACAAGTGATTGAGTTCCGTTTCCGTGATGAACATCGAAATCAACTATTGCAACTCGTTTTATCCCGGGCTGAGTTAAAGCAACCTTTGCAGCGATTGCGATATTTCCAAATAAACAAAATCCCATGGATCTGTCAGCCAGTGCGTGATGCCCGGGCGGACGGAGTAACGCAAAACCGTTTTTGAGTTCTCCATTAATTACTGCCTTTGTTAAATCAACCGAACTGCCAACTGCAGTGGCCGCCGCCAGAAAAGAATTTATGTTTGAATATGTATCCGGATCGAAGTAACCTCCGCCCTTCTCACAATATTCTTTCGCATACTCGACATATTCCTTTTTGTGGCAAATAGCTATTTCATCAAACTCAGCAGTACGCGATTTTAACATATTAACTTTTTCAAGTAACCTTTTCTCTTTCAACGC
>DATIJX010000166.1:0-4281 GCA_035478175.1 Ignavibacteriaceae bacterium | reverse complement strand
TCCTTTGGAGAGGGTTTGGGTGAGGCCTGGGAAGCTTTTGGTTTCGTTCCGGGGTTTGGGACTACTACTGAACCAAAGTCTTATTCTTTCATTGATGAGAATGTAACGACTGGTACTTATAAATACCGACTCAAGCAAATTGATTTTGATGGAACATATACATACTCCAATGAAATAGAAATAGCTGTTGATTTTACTCCAAAAGAATTTGTGCTTTATCAGAACTATCCCAATCCTTTTAATCCTTCAACAAAAATTAAATATTCAATTCCAAACGTAGAGACGCATCGCGATGCGTCTCTACAAATGGTAACATTAAAAGTTTATGATATTCTTGGAAACGAAGTTGCAACACTTGTGAATGAAGAAAAACAACCGGGAGTTTATGAAGTTGAGTTCAACTCTCAATTCAGTCATTCTGGCGCAGTCCGGAACCTGAGCAGTGGAGTATATTTTTATCAACTGAAAGCTGGTTCATTCGTTCAAACGAAGAAGATGATTTTAACAAAATAAGGAAGATCTTCCGGTTAGTTGGAAGACAAAATGGCAAAAATCAGTAGATTAAAAACTGAAAGTAAGCGGAAGAAAAAACAACTAACCGGAGGAGAAAATGTATACAACAAACAGCAGTTTGTATGATCGTTCTTTGGAAAAAACACCTGAACAGATATTCATAAACTCACTGAGAAAAGAGTATGAATTATCACCAGCAGAAAGCCAGGGCATATTAGAGTTAGCCAAGGATTGTTTGTTTGGGGAAGTGCCGAAGATCTTGGGAAAGCAAAAATTTCTATGCGCATCAAGAAAAGCAAAACACGGCAGAGCACTAAAAGAGCAGGAGATGATAAAGGTAGAGTTGACGATGGATGGAGGGATAGAAGATCTTGATGTATTAAGAGAACAAGGCTCAAAGGCACTCAGAGAGTTAAAGCTGCTAAGAATAACAGAAGAAGCATATTACCAGGGAGGGCTGTTAACACAGGAAGATATCGGCAGGCTATTGCAGGTAAGTTCAAGAACAGTAAGAGAAGATATTCGTGAGTTGCAGAAGGATGGCAACCTGGTAAGGACCAGAGGCAACGAGCATGATATAGGTAGAGGAATATCGCACAAGAGCCGGATAATAGAGCTATACCTGAAGGGCTATACATATGATGAGATAATCAGGAAGAGCAGACACAGTGCACATTCGATAAAAAGATATGTAAGCTCATTTGGAAGATTGCTATTGATACTAAGTCACGGAATAAAGAATGTAAGTGAGATAAGCAGGTTACTGAATCAAAGCGAAAGATTAACCAAAGAGTATCTTCAGTTATACGAGAAGCATAAGAGAGAAGAAAGCTGGCCGAAGGTATATGTAGAGTTGATAGAACAACTGAAAGCATTATACCCATCGAAAAAAAAGACAGAAAGAAAGGATGGGAAATAATGCAGAAAGGGCAGAAAAACAGATATGAATCAATACCGAAGCGAAGCTATTTTAATGGAATAGTAAAGCTGCTGGAAGAAGAATATAAGATAGTAGGATCAAGAAAAGTAATAACGATGATAGCCGAAGATATAGTTCATCTGCATAAAGAATTTTATCCGGAGATAGAGAAGCGGGGATTTGGACAGATAGTCTGGCAAACAACAGCAGCCACAGAGAAGAAGCCAAGTTATGGAAAGAAAGCAGAAGACTATCAGGTAAAGACAGTTGTGCTGCCGTTAGTAACAAAAGAAGACGTAGAGAACAGGATAAGAAGTTTTTATAGCAAAGAGAATTATCAGAAGATGCAGGAGCGGGATATAGAAGTAATGTCAAGGTTAGTAAAGAGTGCATATGAACAAGGAGGACTGTTAAGCGGCGCAGAGCTAAGTGTATTACTGAACCGATCACTTGGAGCTATTGGAAGATATATGAGAATATATCACGAAAGAAATAAAGATATACTTCCAACAAAAGGAATGATACTGGATCAGGGCAGTAAACCAACACATAAGGCGAGCATAGTAGCGTTATATGAACAAGGCTACCCGGAAATAGACATAGCCAGGTTAACAAATCACTCGATAGAGGCAGTAGGCAGATACCTGAAAAGCTACAAGAACATAAAGATGTTAATTGAAAAGAGATTTAACCTGATAGATATGGTAAGAGTATCGGGAATGGGAAGAAGCACAGTAATCCAGTATAAAGAATTAGTAGAATTATATCATCCGGAATTAAGAGATGAAGGCAAAAAATAAAATGAAAGAAGGTAACTCCGGTCGGGCTACGCCCTCCCTCCGTTACCTTCAGAATCAGCATAAAGAAATTGAAATAAATAACAACAAAGGTTATTTTAGCAGTGTCTGCCAAAATAACCAACCGGAAGATTTTCCTAATAGTAAGTAAAAATTGATAAGTTTAATTTTAATGGAGCATAAAATGCGAATCCTTAAAATATCTCTCCTGGTTTTTATTCTTTCGATTACTATCTCTGCACAAGAAGGATGGTTCTGGCAAAATCCTCTTCCAACAGGCAATCCATTAGAGCAAGTATTTTTTGTTACTCAAAATATTGGATGGACAGTAGGGACAAATGGAACAATAATGAAAACTACAAATGGTGGAGTAAATTGGAATTTTCAACTTAGCGGAACAAATAGTGCTTTAAATTCAGTTTATTTTATTAATCAAGATACGGGTTGGATAGCTGGAGATTATGGGATAATTCTCAAAACGACAAATGGAGGAATATATTGGACATTTCAGACAAGTGGAACAAATATTTTTTTAAGGTCAATTTACTTTTTAGACCAGAATATAGGATGGGCTGTAGGAGGCGATAATACTATTTTAAAAACAACTGATGGTGGAATATTATGGATGCCCCAAGTCGGTGGAATAAATAATTATTTAGAAGCTGTCTATTTTGTTGATCAAAATAACGGCTGGATTGTTGGAATTAGTGGTACAATCCTGAAAACAACGAATGGGGGAAGTAATTGGATAGCACAAACAAGTGGAACGAATAAATGGTTACATGGTGTTTATTTCCAAGACCAAAACACTGGTTGGGTTGTAGGTTTTGGAGGTACAATCTTGAAGACAACAAATTCAGGAATCAGTTGGGCAACAAAAACAAGTGGTACAACTAGTAATCTATATTCAGCTCAGTTTATTAACGAATATACAGGTTGGGTTGTGGGTGCGCTCGGTACAATATTAGCGACAATAGATGGCGGTGAAACTTGGTCAGTTCAAATAAGTAATACACAGCTACGGTTATTATCAGTTTACTTTACGGATCAAAATACTGGCTGGGCAGTTGGGATAGGTGGAATAATTCTATCAACCCTGAATGGGGGGACAAGTTGGGCATTACAAACAAATGCAATAAATACAGATTTTTATGCAATTCATTTTGTCAATCAAAATAATGGTTGGGTAGCAACTGGTAATGGAAGGATTATAAAGACAACAGATGGGGGAACAACTTGGCTATCACAAACGACCGGGACTGGTTATGGTCTTCATTCTGTTTATTTCATAAATCAAAATATCGGTTGGGCTGTAGGGTTTTATGGTAAAATTATAAAGACGACAGACGGCGGAACAACTTGGTCAACTCAAACAAGTGGAATTATTTATGAATTATATTCAGTTTATTTTGTAGATCAGAATAATGGTTGGGTTGTAGGATCGTATAATACAATTTTGAAAACTACAAATGGTGGAACAAACTGGTTTCCGCAATCGAGTGGGGGTAATTATGAATTATTGTCTGTTCATTTCGTTGACTTCAATAATGGATGGGCAGTAGGATATGATGCAACAAACGGAATAATTATAAAAACTACTAATGCCGGAGTAAATTGGCTGTCTCAAATGAGCGGTACTGAACACATTTTGAGATCTGTTTACTTTACGAGTCAGAGTATAGGTTGGGCCGTAGGAACGTATGGTACAATATTGAAAACAGAAAACAGTGGAACAAATTGGATATTACAATCAGGTGGAATGACACAATGGTTTCATTCTGTACACTTTATAGATCAAAATACCGGCTGGGTGTCGGGAGACGGTGGTACAATATTAAATACTACGGATGGTGGAACAAACTGGCTTACTCAATATAGCGGCACAAGTTATCAATTATTTTCTATCCATTTTTCTGATTTGAATACTGGTTGGGTAACAGGCAGCTATGGAACGATTTTAAAAACAATAAACGGTGGAATTCCAGTAGAACTATTTTCTTTCATAGCTACAATAAATGTACAAGAGGTAATTCTTAACTGGTCAACCGCAAC
>DATIJX010000165.1:0-18618 GCA_035478175.1 Ignavibacteriaceae bacterium | reverse complement strand
TATCTTTATTCACTGATGAAAATAAAAGTAAATAGAAATATTATCTGGGCGCAAATTTTTATTGACCAGCTTGCTGCTCTTGGTGTCCAATATGCCTGCATTTCACCAGGCTTCAGAAGCACACCGCTGACTTATGTTCTTTCAAAGAACAGAAAGATAAAATCATTTATCAACATTGATGAAAGAAGCTCTGCATTTTTTGCACTTGGATTAGCAAGAACAACAAAACAGCCAGTAATTGTTGTTACAACATCGGGCACAGCGGTGGCAGAATTGTATCCGGCAATTATCGAAGCTTACCAGCAGCGAACGCCGTTGATTATCTGCACAGCAGATCGTCCACCAGAACTGATTGGAACTGGTGCTAATCAAACTATCAATCAGCACAACATCTTTAAAAATCATATTAGATTGTTCAGAGACCTTGGTTTGCCATCAATAGGTGAAACCGGTTTTCATCACTTACAGAAGATCGCAATTAAAGCCTATCAAATTGGTTTAACTGATGACAGAGGTCCGGTTCATCTGAATTTTCCCTTCAGAAAACCATTAGAACCATTTTCTTATACTGATGAAGTAAGCAAAAAGTTTTTCCAACTAAAGCCGCAGCGAATCACTAGAAATAAATCGCTATACCATAATACAACAGGTAATGGATTAGCTAAAGCATTCGGAAGATTGACTGATGAATTGGCTAAAACGGAAAAAGGAATAATCATCGCTGGACCGATGGAGTATGATCGAGAATTAATAAAAGATATAAAAAAACTTTCTGCTTTGCTTAAGTATCCGGTATTTGCTGATGGACTTTCACAGCTCAGATTCAATACTAATAAAAAAGACTATACTATTCTCTCCAATTTTAGTTCAATACTTAAATCAGAAAATTTTGTAAGAGAGCACGAACCGGATGTAATTATTCAATTCGGAAGAACGCCAACTTCATCGGTGTTTGAGAGTTTTTTAGCTGAAACTAACGCGGATAGATATTTAGTTAACTCTTTCGGAGATAAATTTGATCCGGCAAGAAATGCCAAAGCAATATTAACTATTGAGACGAAGACATTTTGTGATATTATATTGTCAAGCATCAATCAGAAAAAAATTACCAGGCACAAATCAAACTGGCTAAAAGATTTTATTTATGCTGATGAAATAAGTGAGAAGATTAAATCCAGAATAATTGAAAGAGCAAAATTCCCGAATGAGCCTTATGTCATCAATGAAATCTTTAAAACCGTTCCTTCAGAAAGTAATATTTTTATTGGGAATAGTCTGCCTGTCAGAGACCTGGATAATTTTTTCAATAGCACAGCAAAGAGATTCAATATTTTTTTCAATCGAGGTGCAAGCGGCATTGATGGCGTTACTTCGACAGCATTCGGGATAGCGTTAAGCAAAAAGCCAACCGTGTTAATCACAGGAGATCTTTCTTTTCTGCATGATTTAAATGCGCTTTCAATTGCTGCTAAGTACTCAATTCCTCTTATAATAATTGTGGTAAATAATAATGGCGGCGGAATTTTCGAGTCTCTTCCAATTGCAGGAAAAGTAAAACGATTCAGAGAATTTTTTATTACACCGCACAATATTGAGCTCGATTCAATAGTAAAATCGTTTGGAATTAACCATCAATTAATTACCAACCGAAGTCAACTTCAATCACATCTGAATAAAAGTTTGAATAAAAATTCCTCTTCGGTGTTAGAAATACAGACAAATGCAGTGCAGTCAGTTGAACTGCGTAATAAATATTTTAACGAAGTAAAGAAAATTTTAAATAAAGAGTTTCAGAAATGATCATTCAGTACGAAAACATAAAACTTAATATTGAACATCTCTCAGAATTCGATGTCTCAAAAAAAACAATCTTGTTTCTTCACGGCTTTACCGGTTCATCAAACGACTGGAAAGATGTGGTTCAAAAAATTGATAAGCGTTTTAATAAATCTGCACTTGATTTGATCGGACATGGTAAAAGCAGTTCACCAACTTCTGTTAATTATTATATGGGTGATTCACTGGCCAATCAGATTGAACAAGTAATCAATCACTTAAGGCTCAAAGAAGTTATTCTTTGCGGATATTC
This sequence comes from Ignavibacteriaceae bacterium, assembly GCA_035478175.1. GTDB lineage: Bacteria > Bacteroidota > Ignavibacteria > Ignavibacteriales > Ignavibacteriaceae > IGN2. The sequence continues at coordinate 16,529 of DATIJX010000165.1, read as the reverse complement.
CATGGGAGGTAGAGTTGCATTAAACTTTGCAATCGCAAAACCAAATTTGGTAAAGGGAATTATTCTTGAAAGTGCGTCTCCGGGAATTAAGAATCAAAAAGAGAAAGAAGCGAGGAACAAAAGTGATGAGGAACTTGCAACTTACATTGAAAATAATAGCCTTGACGATTTCGCTGCGATGTGGCTTGATCAGGAATTGTTTGGAACGTTGAGAAGATTTTCAAATAATAAATTGAAAGATATTAAAGAGGAAAAAGCAAAAAATTCAAAAATCGGTTTGGCTAATTCATTGAGAGGTTTTGGAACTGGTGTGATGCCCTATCTTGCTTCCGAGCTGGTAAAACTAAAAATACCTACCTTCTTAATTACAGGCGGACTTGATGATAAATTCACTCAAATAAATCTAAGCCTTAAAAAGTTGTCACCATCTGTCAAGCATAAAATTATCTCTACATCCGGACACAATACGCACCTCGAGGAACCAAAAAAATTTATTGACGCTGTAAATGGATTTTTAAGCGGTCTTAGATAAAAGAGATATTAACGTTGATAGTTGATATTGCTTTATGTAAATATTCTTTTTTGATTCCAGTAAGTTGTAATCTCAAACAGTCTACTTTTATGAATCATTCCTAACTTTAATCATTTTTCAATATTTTTGCTTCACCAATCAACTAAGGATTTACAATGAGTGTTAAATGGATTAATGTAAAAAAGTATACCGACATCATCCACGAAAAATCGGATGGAATTGCAAAGATCACTATCAACCGTCCTGAAGTTCGAAACGCATTCCGCCCTGAGACTGTTATTGAAATGTATGATGCTTTTTCTGATGCAAGAGAAGACCAGAGTATCGGAGTGATTTTATTAACTGGTGCAGGACCAGCAAAAGATGGGAAGTATGCTTTCTGCTCAGGCGGTGACCAGAGAATCAGAGGTGATAAAGGATATGTTGGCAAAGATGGCGTTCCAAGATTAAATGTTCTCGATCTTCAAAAATTAATCAGAAGCATTCCAAAAGTTGTCATTGCACTTGTTGCCGGTTATGCAATAGGAGGCGGGCACGTTCTTCATGTTATTTGTGATTTAACTATCGTTGCAGATAATGCAATCTTCGGACAGACGGGACCTAAAGTCGGCAGCTTTGATGGTGGTTTCGGTTCGAGCTATCTCGCTAGCATAGTTGGACAAAAGAAAGCAAGAGAAATCTGGTATCTCTGTCGTCAGTACAATGCCGAAGAAGCTTTACAAATGGGATTAGTAAATAAAGTAGTTTCTGTTGATAAACTTGAGGCTGAAGGAATTAAATGGGCGAAAGAAATTTTGCAGCACAGTCCAATGGCGATCAGAGTTTTGAAGTCTGCTTTCAACGCTGCACTTGATGGACAGGCTGGCATCCAGGAATTAGCTGGCAACGCAACCTTACTTTATTATATGAGCGAGGAAGCACAGGAAGGAAAGAAAGCTTATCTTGAAAAGCGTAAACCTGATTTTAAAAAATTTCCTAAGCTGCCATAAATAATAGAACGCAGATCTGGCTGCGGCTAGGCCTTCGCCGAGACGAGTGACGCAGATCGGACTGATTAACTCTGATATAAAATCAGAGCAAATCTGCTTAATCAGCGCAATCAGCGTTCTATTTTTCCAAAAGATATTTTGAATGAATTAATGAAAGACGAAATCTCAAAATTGCAAAGCTGGTTTTTAGCCAGCAGACCAAAAACATTACTAGCAGCAGTTGTTCCGGTAATGGTTGGCTCTGCACTTGCAATCTCGATGAATAAGTTTTTTCTCCCCTACTCAATTGTTGCACTGCTTTGTTCTGTTCTAATTCAAATCGGAACAAACTTTACAAATGACCTTTATGACTTTTTAAAGGGTGCTGATACTCAAAAAAGAAAAGGACCTCGAAGAGTGCTTGCTACAGGATTAATTTCGGTTAAAGAAATGAAGATTGCTATCATTCTGGTTTTCGGATTGACTTTTCTGCTTGGGCTGTATCTTGTTTATTCTGTTGGATTATTAATTCTCTGGGTTGGAATCATTTCAATTTTTGCCGGAATAATTTACACTGCGGGTCCATTCCCTCTTGCGTACAATGGGCTGGGAGATGTTTTCGTTTTTATTTTTTTTGGAATCGTGGGAACGATGGGAACATATTATCTCCACACTCAGGAAATTTCTATGATTGCTTTTCTGGTTTCAATTCCCGTTGGAGCACTGATTACAAACATTCTAGTTGTGAATAACTATCGCGACATTGAAGAAGATCGCGAAGCAAATAAAAAGACTCTAGCCGTGATATTAGGCAGAACATTTTTAAGATGGCAGTTCATTTTTCTTATTTTAGTTTCATATATGACTCCAACAGTTTTACATTTCTATTTCAACTATAATTTCTGGATATTTTTACCATTTGCAACACTGCCTCTTTCAATTATTTTGATAAAAATGCTTTACACTTTGAATGGAGAAGCATTGAATAAAACTCTTGAACTTTCAGCTAAGTTTGCCGGACTTTACGGTCTGTTACTTTCCCTTGGATTGATTCTTTAATTAACAATGAAAAATCTAAGTCCCGAAAAATTTATTTTACTCAAGCAGAACCCTTCGGACAAATCCATAATTTCTTCTTCAATTAATTACACTTTCGAGGAACTTAAAAAGAAAGTATTAAGCACTGCCGGATACCTTCAGAAGCAAAATATTTCTACCGGAGATTGTGTTGGGATTATTGGTCAGAATGATGCTGATTTTGTAATTAATATTTTAGCTCTGTGGCAAATTTCTGCTGTTCCTGTTCCACTAAACAACAGATTGACAGAGACAGAAATTGAGGAACAACTCTTATTAGCAAACTGCTCGTCACTGCTGGTTCAAAAAGAATTTTATGAAAAAGTAAAGAGTTCATCAAAAAAAAATATTAAGTACCCGTTTATTGGTGATGACGCTAATTCTTTTTCAGGAAGAGATAAACTGGATGCAAATGATGGAGCGGTGATTATTTTCACTTCAGGTTCTACAAATAAATCTAAAGGAATAATTCTTTCTTTCAACAGTTTGTATAATAGCGCACTTGGCAGCAATCAATTGCTGCGATACACACGCAGCGATCGCTGGCTGGCAAGTCTTCCTTTCTATCACATTGGAGGATTTTCAATTATCACCAGATCGCTTCTGTTTGGAATTCCACTAATAATTCCAGATTCGTTTTCCACGGAAGCACTGACAGAATCATTAAGCAAGTGGCAGCCAACTTTTATTTCTCTTGTCGCAGCACAACTAAAGAAATTCGTTGACGAAAACATCTCACCAAATCCTGAGCTAAAAAATTGTTTAATCGGAGGCGGATTTTCAGATATAGAAATAATCAGAAAAGCATACGATCTTGGCTGGCCTGTGAATATTGTTTATGGTTCAACTGAGACTTCTTCATTCGTTACTGCACTTTTAAAAGATGAAATTATTTTCAAACCAAATTCGGTTGGTCGGGCTGTCCCAACAAATAAAATCCTGATCACTGATAATGAAGAAAACGAACTTAAACCATTTGAGATTGGTGAAATTGTTGTTCAATCTAATGCTCTTATGTCAGGCTATGTAAATGAAGATGAAACTAAAGGAGTAATTAAAAACGGAATTTATAGTACAGGTGATATCGGTTATCTGGATGAAGATGGATATTTATTTATTGAAGGACGGAAAAATTTTCTCATTTCAACTGGAGGTGAAAATGTTAATCCGATGGAAATTGAGAAGGCTTTACTTGAACATCCTTTCATTGAAGAGGCTGCAGTGTTTCCATTGAAAGATAAAGAATGGGGAGAGATAATTTGCGCTGCGATTGTTCTTAAAGAAAAATCAGCTCACTTAACTTTCGATCAGCTAAAAAAATTTCTTGAAGGAAAAATTTCAGGATTCAAAATCCCAAAAAAAATTTTCTTCGAGAATCAGTTACCAAAGACTGAACTCGGCAAGGTCGAAAAGGATAAATTGATTAACCGTTACAGGTTAACATCTCTCTGATGAGATTCCAGACCTTTTACTATCTCATCATAAATTGGAATTTTGACCCATCTTTTTTTATCAACAAAAACGTGAACCGTACGTGCTTTTGCCGCAAGCTCACCTGATTTGTCGATCCACTCGAAAGTCAACTCGAATGAATTTTCTTTTCTGTGCGTAACTGTGAGATTGATTGATACCGTTTCCCCTGCCCTCAACGGTTTGAAGTAAGCTCCATCTGTTTTTATTATAGGGACAACAAAGTCATCGTTGGTCCAATAATTCTTTTTTAAATTGAAGCTGTTGATCATCTCCTCGTAAACAGAGTGACTGATTTCAAAAAGCTTTGCGTAAAATAAAATGCCTGCAGGGTCGCAGTCGTAAAAATTTATTTTTCTTTTAATTGTAAACATATTTAGTGCCCAATCTACCCTTTCTTTTTTTGCTTAATTTTGTCAGAAATTACACTCAAAATTCTATCCTCTAAAGAGATATGGTATTCGAGTCGTTTTAATATAATGATTTATATATTTTATTTTTGATGGGATAAAAATTATCAATTTGAATTATAAGTTCAAATTGAAGAACTTTGTTTTTATTAAACATAACCAAAAAGTAAGAATGCAAAAGACAGAATCTCAAAGTGCAAAACTGCCTGGAATTTATCGTTACTTATATTTCATCAGTGGTGTGCTGTTAGTGGCAATTGGTGTTATCGGAATTTTCCTGCCCATTCTGCCCACAACAATTTTTCTCATACTTGCATCAGCTTGTTTCATTAAGAGTTCTCCTAAAGCTAATGAATGGTTGAAAAATCATAAAATACTTGGGATGTACATCCAAAATTATCAGGATAAGTCAGGATTAACAATTAAGTCAAAGATCTTTAACATTACATTATTGTGGTTAATGATATCTGTCTCAGCAATTTTCTTCACTGAGCTTTGGTCTATTAAATTTATATTATTTGCGATTGCAATTGGCGTTACTGTTCATCTAGTAATGATCAAAACAAAAAAGATTGAAGAATAATTTCAATCACAAAAAGTAGAATTGTTTTTCCTTTTTTTATTTCTGATAAATAATTTTCTTCAAATCAATTTTATATCATCGAGAAAAGGAAACTTTGTCCTGACTTCATTCACATAATTTTTATCCAGATCAACCAGAATAAATTTCTCATCATTTTCGACTGATACAATTTCTTTTCCCATCGGATCAAACACACTGCTGAAGCCAACATAATTTAGTTTCGGATCTTTTCCAACTCTGTTAACTCCGGCCACATAGCACTGGTTTTCAATTGCGCGGGCTTTCAGTAAGGTCCGCCAGTGTTCAATTCTTGTATCAGGCCAGTTAGCGATATTGACAATCAGGTATGTTCTTTTCTTTCCATATTTTCTGTAAAGCTCAGGGAAGCGTAAATCGTAACAAATTGTTAATCCGATTTTCCAATTTTTTATTTTTGTTGATGCTGGCTTAACTCCAGCATAATAATTTTCGTTTTCTCCAGAATATGAAAAGGGGTGAATTTTTCTGTAAAGTTTTAAAAGATTTCCATCTGGTTTTATGTGGATGAGAGTGTTGTAAATTCGTTTGTCTCTACGTTCAATTATTCCTGCAAAAATGTTTGTTGATTTTTCTCTGGCTATTGAAGAAAAAAATCTGAATGAATCTCCCTGAATTGTCTCGGACATTTCCTTCGACTTCATTGTGAATCCAGTTAAAGTCATTTCGGGAAAAATGAAGAGTTCTACTCCCCGAATATTCTGGAGAAGTGAAAGGATTTTCTTCTTGTTAATCTCTTTATCTTCCCAGGCGGGGCTATATTGAACCAGGGCAATTTTCATATCGGGTGAATAACATTATTTATTATCTTACACATCATTAAAATAATAAATAATTAACGAATTAGATTTGAGTAAATCTGAAGTAAAAATTCCTGTAGCAATACTAGGAGCAACAGGAAGCGTTGGTCAAAAGTTTGTTGAATTGCTGGCAAATCATCCCTGGTTTGAGATAGCTGAGCTCTGCGCTTCAGATAAATCTGCAGGGAAAGAATATAAAGATGCTGTTGATTGGTTTCTCCCTACTCCACTTCCAGAATCAGTTGGTAAAATTCTTGTTCAAAAATGCAAGCCGATATTAAAATCTAAAGTCGTTTTTTCTGGATTGGATTCAAATGTTGCCGGAGAGGTTGAAACTGAATTTGCCAAAGCAGGATACAAAGTAATTTCAAACTCAAAAAATCATAGAATGGATGATGATGTTCCACTTCTCATTCCTGAAGTAAATCCTGATCATCTTGAATTAATTAAAACACAGAAATATGGTGAAGGCTGCATTGTAACAAATCCTAATTGCTCAGTCATCGGACTTGTTATTGCTCTGAAACCTTTGCTTGAGAATTTTGGACTTGAGTCAGTTAATGTAGTAACGATGCAGGCAATCTCCGGCGCTGGACATCCGAGAGTTGTAAATCTTGATATTGAAGACAACGTAATTCCTTTCATCAAAGATGAGGAACCCAAAGTAGAAATTGAACCGCTTAAAATTTTAGGGAAGTTAAATAAAACGGAAATTCTGTTTAATGACTTTAGAATTAGCGCTCAATGCAACAGAGTTAATGTCACCGATGGTCACACAGAATGTGTTCAGGTAAATCTAAAAAAGAAAGTATCTGCTGATGAAATAATCCATGTCTGGAATAACTATAAATCTGAACCACAGAAACTTCAACTTCCCCTGGCACCAAATAAACCGATTCACTATAGTGAGGATGTCGCCTTCCCTCAGCCAAAACACCAGCGTGATGCTGATAAAGGCATGGCTGTTTCAATAGGAAGACTTAAAAAAGACAAAATTTTTGATTATAGTTTTGTGATCCTCTCACATAACACTGTAAGAGGTGCTGCCGGTGGTGCAATTCTTTGCGCCGAACTTATGAAAGCAAAAGGCATCATTTAGCTATTTCTCCCTGCTATAATTGCCTCGATTGTAAGACGTTTTAGTTTTATATTTAATTAGAAATTATGCGTTCCCCTGTTAAATCAAAAAAAATATCTGTAGCAAATAAATCAGCTAAATCAGAATCGATGAGTGATATTCCATTATTTGGATTTGACTTGTTTGATTCCCTGCCTGATATGTATTTCCTTCTTGATGCAAACGGAGAAATTCTTAAGCTGAATAATAAAGCTGATGAAATTATTAAGTCCAATTTAAAATCTACTCCCACCAATTTTCTTGACCTGGTTGATTTGTGCAATCGTGAAGGAGTTAATAATATTTTTTTTCAATGTCTGAGTTTTGGAAAGACAACAGAAATTGAAACTCAGTTCCTACTGGGAAAAAAGGAAATTGATGTAAGAATATCATTTGCATTTCATAAGTTCACTATTGACAAGAAAAAAATTGAATATGTTTTTACTGTCGTTAAAGATATCACTGAGGAAAAGACCAAGGAGATAGAACTTCAGAGATTTTTCAACATTGTTGAGAGCAGTCTTAATCCCATTCTTATTACCGACATACACGGAAAAATGATTTACGTCAATCCGGCTTTTGTGAAGGTAAGCGGCTTCAAGAAAGAGGAACTCATCGGAAAAAATCCAAGAATATTTGGAAGCGGGAAACTCAACAGGAAATTCTGGGACAAGATGTGGCAGACGATATCGAGCGGCAAAGTTTGGTTCGGAGAGGTTGAAGATCGGAAAAAGAGCGGCGAACCATTTTACACGCAGCTTTTAATATCACCTATCTTTGATAAGGATGAAAAGGTAACTGGTTACTTCGGAATTCATCGTGATCTAAGTGAAAAGCGAACTCTTGAAAAACAATTAATCCATACTCAAAAAATGGAAAGCATCGGTACTTTAGCAGCGGGTATAGCTCACGAAGTTGGTAATCCTCTTGCCTCTATTTCAGCATTGGTTCAGGTTGCTCAAAGAAGCACTGAAGATATCTTTATAAAGGAAAAATTAGATCTTGTTAAAAGTCAGGTAACAAGAATATCTAAAATTATTCGTGACCTTGTTGACTTTTCAAGACCTTCGAATTTTGAACTTCAAAGAGTTAATATTAACGAATGCCTTAAAGAATCCATTGAAATAACAAAGGTAGGAACTAAAGCAAAGACAATTGATTTCGATGTAAAGCTCAGTGACGATGTACCTAATCTTCCACTTGTCGCTGACCAGCTTGAACAGGTATTTGTTAATATTCTTTTAAATGCAGTCGATGCAATAAATGAAGTTAAAGAAGATAAGAGAGAAAAAAGAATAAGCATTGAGTCTGCATTTTCACATGACGAAGTTATTATCACTTTCAAAGATACTGGCAGCGGTATAAGTGAAGAAAACCTTACCAAAATATTTGAACCATTTTTTACAACAAAGTCTCAGGGAAGAGGTACAGGTTTGGGTTTGTGGGTTAGCTACGGCATAATTAAAAGTTTCCAGGGCAAATTAGAAGTTCAAAGCAATACAGGAATAGGTACTACTTTTACAATAAAGCTTCCTGTAGAAAAATAACAGAAGGAATCAAAGATGGCTGAAAGAATTTTGGTAGTTGATGACGAAGATATAATTCGCGAATCACTATCATTCATTTTAAGAAAAGAAAAATACGAGGTAGAAGAAGCAGCAAACGGGAAAATTGCTTTTGAAATGCTTAAAGAATCTTCTTTTGATTTAGTAATTACCGATCTGGAAATGCCAGTGATGAAAGGCATTGAACTTCTTGATGAAATCAGGAAAATAAATCTGCAAACAAATACTATTGTGATTACAGCTTATGGTTCGATGGAAACTGCTATTGCTGCCTTACGAAGCGGAGCCAGTGATTATATTTTGAAACCTGTAGAGTTTGATGAACTTTTAATAAAAGTTAAAAAGCTTTTTGAAGTTCGTGATCTTCATCTTGAAAACAGGATTCTTCGCAGAGAACTGCAGCGTGATTATGACTATACTAACATTATTGGTAAAAGCCCGGCAATAGGACAAATATTTGATATGATAAAAGCTGTTGCAGATACGGAAAGCACGGTTTTAATTTCCGGAAATAGCGGTACGGGTAAAGAGCTTGTTGCAAAAGCACTTCATTACAATTCCAAAAGATCAAGTAAACCTTTTATCGCATTAAACTGCGGAGCCATATCTGAAAACCTGATTGAAAGTGAATTATTTGGACACAAAAAAGGCGCATTCACGGGAGCAATTAGCGACAAAGATGGTTTCATCAAAGCAGCAGAGGGTGGAACTTTATTCCTTGATGAAATAAGTGAAATGCCGCCGCAGCTTCAGGTTAAACTTTTAAGAGCAATTCAGGAAAAAGAATATACTCCCGTTGGAACAACGGTTTCACTTCCTGTAAACGTTAGATTCATAGCTTCTACAAACAGAAATCTTATGGAATACGTTAACCAGGGAAAATTCAGAGAGGATTTGTTTTACAGACTTAACGTTGTGGATATTCATTTACCTTCCCTCAAGGAACGTGAAGGTGACATTTCATTGCTTGCTGATTTTTTTCTTGACAAATACAGAAAGCAAATGAACAAAAACATTAAAGGCATCTCCAATGATGCTATGAGAGCATTAATGAATCACGAATGGAAAGGCGAAATCAGAGAACTTGAGAATGTGATAGAAAGGGCAGTAATTTTTTGTAATGAAGATTTCATTAACGTAAAGAATCTTCCCGCACAGTTCCAGTCTGATACCGAGCCATCAGATTATTCTCCTTCAGGTTCACTTGATGAATCTGTAAAAAGATTTGAAAAAGAAATTATAACGCGTGCACTGGAAGCAAATGAATTCAATAAAGAGAAGACTGCCGATACTTTGCAGGTTGGTCTCTCGACCCTCTACCGAAAGATGAAAGAGTTAGATATTCAAATCTAATTTATTTTTAATAACGATTATTTTAGCGATGGATGATGTAATAATCAGCGATGATAAAACTAAGCTTGATATAGAGTTAATTCATAATTTTCTCACAACATCCTACTGGGCAGAAGGAAGAACAATCGAAGCGGTAAAAAAATCAATTGAACATTCCATTTGCTTTGGCGTTTACAAAGGTGGTAAGCAAATTGGCTTTGCAAGAATTGTAACTGATTACACTGTGATCGCATACTTGATGGATGTGTTTATTCTTGAAGAATATAGAGGTAAGGGATTTTCTAAGTTGCTTCTCAAAATAATTTTTGAAGATGACAAATTCAAGAGCATTAAGAAGTGGCTGCTGGCGACCAAAGATGCACATTCTCTCTACACCCAATTTGGATTTGGCGAACTAAAAAACCCTGACCGCCTGATGGAAAAAGTTGTCCAGAGAAAATAATTCACTATTGAAAAGAACTCGATTTTATTCTAAATTTTGCGAATTTTAGGCTTTTAACCTTCTCATTACCGAGAAGTTTTTCTAAGTTTCGTTGGCTTCTATACACTTTCTCAAGGCTATGTAGTGGTATTGTCTTTGTTAGTAATTAGCAACTAATTTTTTGTATAGTTCAATAACTCAAATCTAAAAGGATCATAAAATGAAAAACACATTCTTCTTTGTTTTATTTATCTCTACAATCGTTGCATTATTTGCATTTGCATTTTCTTTTTCACAAGATCAGGATCTGGATGGCAAACAAATCTATATTGACAGTAAATGTAACAACTGTCATACAGTAACTTCTATGGAAATTACTTCGAAAAAAGATGATGCCAGCGATCTTTCAAATACAGGTGCTTTAGGTGATGCTCAGTTAATGAAATCATATCTCTTGAAAGAAGCAAAGATTAACGATCTGGATCATAAAGTAAAATTTAAAGGGACTGAAGCAGAACTTGACGCATTGGTTAACTGGCTGCTTACATTAAAGACAGAATCTGAAGGTTAAGTTTTAAGTTAATATATATATCTCTTAAATGAACATAAAACAATTAAATAGAAGAACACTCATACTAATTATGGGTGTTTTTCTTTTTGTATTCGGGACAACTTTCGCACAGACTAATGCTGATTGCCTGATGTGTCATGATGATGATTCGTTCACGATGAAAAAGGATGGGAAGGAAATATCGATAAGTGTAAGTGAATCAAAATTCAAATCGTCTTCTCACTCAAAACTTCAGTGTATTTCCTGCCACGTAGGATTTGATGCCGAGGCAATTCCGCACAGTGAAAACCTTACTCCTAAAAATTGTATAAGCTGTCATCAGAAAAATCTAGTTAAGCATCTGTTTCATCCTAAATTATTAAAAGCTACAGGTAATGAAAAAAATAAGGATTTGAATTGCATTAGCTGTCACGATTACCATTATGCAAGCAGCCCGACTAAGCCTGGTGCAAGATGGAGTTCTGAAAATCTGCACAACTCTTGCGGACAATGCCACAAAGAAGCAAAAGAACAATTTGTAATCTCCGAACATTTCCATGCTTTTCAGGAAGGAATACAGGGCGCACCAAACTGCCTGCATTGTCACAAAAACCCGGTTGCAAAAGTTCACGATGGAGAAAACCTTGTAGATGTAAAAATCGCTCAGGAAAAATTGTGTTTATCGTGTCATCTTGATTCACCTGATGTCAGGGCAAGAACATCTGTTTCTGCTGGATTTATAACAATGTATGAGCAAAGTGTACATGGCTCAGCATTAAATTCCGGTAATCCTGATGCTGCCACTTGTATAGACTGCCATAATTCGCATAATATACTTAAGAGTACCAGTAATCTTTCCGCCACATTTAAGCAGAACATTCCTTCAAACTGCGGGAAGTGTCACGATGACATTTCAAAAGAATTTCTGGAAAGTATTCATGGCATCAGTGTGATGAAAGGTATGAAGGACTCACCGGATTGTACGGACTGCCATGGTGAACACAACATTTTAAAGCATGATGATCCAAAATCTCCTGTATCATTTCTGAATCTTTCCAGGGAAGTTTGTTCTCCCTGCCATAATTCGGTCAGGCTTTCGGATAAATATGATTTATCAAGCAATAGATTTGAAACATTTAATGACAGCTATCATGGATTAGCTGTTGAAGGTGGTTCGGTATCTGCTGCGAATTGTGCAAGCTGTCATGGAGCCCATAATATTAAACCATCTACCGATCCAAAATCTATGGTGCATAAATCAAATATGGTTGAAACCTGCGGTGGATGTCATCCCGGTGCAAATGAAAGATTTACAGTTGGTAAGATTCATATCACAAGACAGGAAGAAAGTGAACCGATAATTTATTTTATTGCAACGATGTATATCGGTTTGATTTTTGTTGTGATTGGATTGATGTTTGTTCATAATATTGTTGACTTCTTCAGGAAATCAAAAATTAAAAAGATGAAACAGCGCGGTCTGATAAGGGAAGAAAGGCACAGCCATAAATTATACCTTCGAATGACTGTCAATGAAAGAATTCAGCATGCAACTATGGCAATTAGTTTTATGATATTGGTAATCACCGGTTTTATGCTAAGCTATCCGAATTCCTGGTGGGTAAGGCATATCAGGGATTTAAGCAGTGATGCCTTTGAGTATCGAAGTTTGATTCACAGGATTGCTGCTGTAGTTATGGTAGCGATAAGTTTATATCATATTTACTATGTTTCTTTTACAACAAGAGGCAAACAGCTAATAAAAGATCTTCTTCCCAGATATCAGGATATAAAAGATGCAATTGATGTTGCTAAGTTTAACCTTGGATTTTCCAAAGCCAAACCAAAGCTGGATAGATTCAGCTATATTGAAAAAGCAGAATACTGGGCTTTAATCTGGGGAACAATTGTTATGTCAGCAACCGGTGTAATTATGTGGTTTAATAATTACTTTATGGGACTTATCACAAAACTTGGCTGGGATATAGCAAGAACCATTCATTATTATGAAGCGTGGCTTGCATTCCTTGCAATCGTGGTCTGGCATTTTTATTTCGTTATATTTAATCCTGATGTTTATCCTATGAGTCTTGCATGGTGGAAAGGCAAATTGACGGAAGAAGAAATGGCTGAAGAGCATGGACTTGAGCTGGAAAGAATAAAGAAGGCGGAAGAAGAAAGTCACAACCAGGAAGCTGATCATCCAGGGGAAGACCCTAAAATAAATTAGTATTTATTACAATCAATCAATTCAGGCAGTCTGAATGAAAAAAATATTCCCATCAGTGGTTTATAATCCGATCACAATGGTTGGCGCTGCCATTGCTTCCATAAGTTTTGGATTAATTCTCTTCGTTTTCATTCTCGAAATATTCAGCAGTATTGGTGACAATCCCTACATCGGCATTTTAGCATTCATCATACTTCCGGCAATTTTAATTTTCGGACTGTTGTTAATTGCATATGGAATTATCAGGGAAAGAAAAAGAGTAGCAAGCGGTAAATCACGCGAAGGCAAGCTTCCTGTAATTGATCTTAACGATCCCCAAAAAAGATCAGCATTCGCTTTTTTTTCTATCGGCACATTAATATTGCTTTTATTTTCGGCTTTTGGAAGCTACAAAGCATATGAATACACAGAGACGGATGAATTCTGCGGAACTGTATGCCATAAAGTTATGGAACCGGAATATACCGCTTATCTTGGTTCACCTCATTCCAGAGTGGGCTGCGTCGGATGTCATATCGGAAGCGGAACAGATTGGTATGTAAAGTCTAAGCTTTCCGGAGCTTACCAGTTTTATTCAGTACTGTTTAAAAAATATTCTCAGCCAATTCCAACACCGGTAAGGGAACTTCGTCCTGCAGACGGTACCTGCGAACAATGCCACTCACCGGAACATTTCTTCAGCCAGAAAAAAACCGAATACACTTATTATATATCCGATGAAAAAAACACCCGTTCCAATTTAGGTATGCTTATCAAAATTGGAGGTGGCAACAGTGTTTTTGGCGCTGCAACAGGAATTCACTGGCATACCAGTTCGGATCAAGAAATTTATTACATGCATTCTGATGAACGGCGCCAGGAAATTCCCTGGGTGAAGCTGGTTACTAAAGATGGAAAAGAAATTATATACAGGGATAAATCAGTAAAATTTGATGAAGCAAGTTTTCCAAAAGAAAATTTGCGCTTGATGGATTGTATTGATTGCCATAACAGACCCTCTCACATTTTTCATCAGCCGGATAAAATGGTTAATGTTTATATGGATCAGAATAAAATTGATCCTGAATTACCATATATAAAAAGTATTTCTGTTAAGGCACTGGAAACTCCTTACACAGAAAAAAGCATTGCACTCGACAGCATTGAAACTATTATAAATTCTTTTTATCGTTCAACGTATAGAGATATCTACGAAAAGAAAAAGGATAAAATTGCCTCTGCTATTCAGGAAGTTCAAAGCATTTACAGCAGAAATTATTTTCCTTATATGAATGCAAACTGGAAATCTTTCCCGGATAATATTTCACACGTCTATACACCGGGCTGCTTCAGATGTCATGCGGGGAATCATGTTAGTGAAGATGGATTAAAAATCTCTCATGATTGTAACAGCTGTCATTTAATCATCTCTCAGACCAATAGCGATGGAATAAGAAAAGTAGATCTTGATGGTTTGCAATTTGAACATCCGGTTGATATTGGATCTGATGTTCGAGATTTACTTTGCACGGATTGTCATGCAAACTAAAGCCTGACTATCTGTCCTGATAAATTCAAACTAGCCGCAACTATTCTTTTTCCAGAATTTACACTGGCAGATAATTCAAATCTGCTAATACTCTTTAAATCTTCAAAAGTTCCCGAAAATTTTAAGTAAAAATAATTCCCTCCACTAGTCAGTTACCTTTCGGAACTTTTAATCCTGGCAAAAAGTAGAATCCCCAAATTCTAAATAAAAATTCATTAACTGTTTGGAGAATTACCATGAAACAACCAATAATATTCCTCTTGAGTTTTTTTGTATCCCTTGTCCTTTTTGGAGACAAAGCAATATCCAGCGAAAATCCCAACGCAAACACAGTTCAGTTAGCAATCCTGCTGGATACAAGCAACAGTATGGATGGTTTAATCGAGCAAACTAAAACCCAATTGTGGAAAATCGTGAATGAAATTGCACGCTCAAAACGTGAAAGTATAGCCATTAGTTTGTATGTCGCTTTATATGAATACGGCAATGATGGTCTATCCCCTACTGAAGGATTTGTAAGATTAGTCACTCCACTGACAAACGACCTCGACAAAATTTCAGAAGAATTATTCAAACTAAAAACAAATGGCGGCAGCGAGTATTGCGGTACAGTGATCTCAGAAGCAATTAAAGATCTGAAATGGACTAAAAGTATAAATGATTATAAAGTAATATTTATTGCAGGCAACGAACCTTTCAACCAGGGAAATGTGGATTATAAAGAAGCCTGCAAGTCAGCAATCAGCAAAGGAATAATTGTTAATACAATCTACTGCGGCAGTTATGATGAAGGTCTTAGTTCTTTCTGGAAAGACGGCGCTGATCTTGCAGACGGAAAATACATCAACATAGACAGTGACCAGCAAATAGTTCACATTGAAACTCCGTTTGATGATGAACTTGTTCAACTCGGACAGAAAATAAATGAAACTTACATCGCATTCGGATATGAAGGCAACGAACTGAAGCAAAGACAAAAGGAACAGGATGACAATGCAAGCAGTCTTGCTCCATCAGTTATGGTTGAAAGATCTGTAACTAAAGGAAGCGGGCAGTACAATAACTCAACCTGGGATTTAGTTGATGCTAAAAAAGATGGCTCACTCGACTTAACTAAAATTCCGAAAGATCAACTGCCGAAAGAAATGCAGAAAATGTCCATAGAGGAACAGAAAAAATATATTGACAACAAAGCCAAAGAGCGTGAAAAATATCAAAGCCGTATCAACGAACTTGACAAGCAGAGAAGAGATTACATTGCAAAGAAAATCTCAGAGAATAAAGAAGAAAATACTCTAGATGCAGCAATGTTAAAAATGATACGCGAACAGGCATCAAATAAAAATTATAAGTTCCAATAGTCCACCCAAACCTTCGAGGTTTGTGAAGCGTTGAAGCTTTGAAACCTCGAGGGTTTAAGCATAACAGTCTATCAATAAGTTCATTATGATCAAAAAATATCGGGGTAATAAAATGTTAAAGAAAATATTTTCAATAGCTTTAATATTCTTGCTGAGTAAATTATGCTTCGCTGACGGCTTAATCATCATCCCAAGACCACAGCCGCTTCAATCGCCATATCCTCTGGAGGTTCTTTATCATCACGTTGATGTTAAAATAAATGGCAGCTTCGCTGAGACATTCATTGACCAGGAATTTTTCAATCCATCAAACCTGCAGCTTGAGGGCTACTACATCTTTCCAATTCCAAAGAATGCTGTGATAAAAGACTTCAGTATGGACATAAACGGAAAAATGGTACAAGCAGAACTGCTTGATGCAAATAAAGCCAGACAAATTTATGAAGATATTGTTCGACAAATTAAAGATCCTGCACTGCTTGAATATACTGATCAGGGAATTTTCAAAGTACGAATATTTCCAATCGA
>DATIJX010000164.1:0-2256 GCA_035478175.1 Ignavibacteriaceae bacterium | reverse complement strand
AACCGGTGTAATATGTTTTAATAATTCTGCAAGCCTTGAAGCTCTCTCATAAGCATCTGTCTTCAACGGATCATCTTTATACTTTTTCTCCCATTCGACAAAATTTGCCGCAAGTTTGTGAGAATAAAAACAAAGCTCATAGGACATTGCACTACTGATAATAAAGTTTGCCGTATTGCTGTACGGAATAATATTTCTCATCTCACTCGAACGGACGTAATGCCAGTGTTCGAGTGTTTGTGTTGGGTTGTAAGCACGATGAGCAAAATCACGCAGCATTCTTCTTATCAACCGAATATCTGTCCATCGTATGTATTTATTATCTGGTCCTTTCATCTGTAAAAGTGGTTCAAGGTATAATTTGAACTTTACATCTATCGGTATGTCTTTGCTAAAATCGGGATAGAGTCCATGTAAACTATCAATCAAAAGCAATTCTTCTTTTTCCAGTTTCATTGGAGTAACATCGAGTGTACGGGTTCCGGTTTTAAAATCATAATTAGGAATTATAACTTCTTCACCTTTGCTGAGTTTAACGAGATGTTCGTTTATTAATGGAAGGTCTAGTGCTTGTGGAGTTTCGAAATCATAATCACCGAATTCATCTTTTGGATGGAACTCAAGATCGAAAAAGTAGTGGTCAACATTCAGAGCTTTGAACTTAAAACCTTTTTTAATCAACTTCTGCTCAAGCTTTACTGTTGTGCTTGTCTTGCCCGAAGAAGATGGACCACTTATCATTACCATTCGTAAGTCTTTAAGTCTCTCAATAATTAATCTGGCAGCGAGTTCGACATCATCTTCATAAAGTGCTTCTGACTCGTGAACTATTTGTGCAAACTCACCTTTTGCAACTCGTTCATTGAGTAACTCAACTGTGTGTAAATTATGAGCAACTGCCCAATCTAGATTACGCCAGACTTTAGCCCAGGGAATGTTTTCATTCAGCTTGGAATTTATTCTTCCTTCTTCGTCTCTTCTCTTTGCTGCTTCTTCCCTGTAGAGAATAAATTCCTTTGCAACTTTTGCGTGACCATTCTCTATCAGAACTTTTTCAACAATATCCTGGATGTCCTCAATATGCGGATAGGTTTTTTCATCAAACTTGTCATTTAATATTTGAATAACCTGTTCAGCAAGATCTTCTGCCGTTTCTTTATCTCTTCCGCCCACAGCAACTGCAGCACGGTAAATAGCATTGATTACTCGTTCCTGTTTAAAAGGAACGATTGCTCCACTTCTTTTTACTACATGGGTAATTTTATTTTGCATTTTAATACTCCGTAGGAAATTCTGCTCATTCTTTTAAAATCTTCTCTGCCAATTTATGTAATTAAAAAGATTTTGTTAAAAATTTGCCCTTCAATTGAAATATATGAACGATTTTTTAGTTAATAGTGTTAATTTAGCACAGTCAATTTCTATTATCTTATCAAAGTAAAACAAAGGAGAAAATATGCCGATTAGAAAAGCTAGTGCCCAATGGAAGGGCGATTTAAAAAGCGGAAAAGGTTCGCTTAATACTGAAACCAAATTATTAAATAACACCGCATACGATTTTGGATCACGTTTTGAAACCGGTTCAACTACAAATCCTGAAGAATTGATGGGAGCTGCTCACGCTGGATGTTTTTCAATGGCTCTGGCAAATTCTTTATCGAAAGAAGGTTTCAAAGTAAACTCAATTAACACAGAAGCAAAAGTTCATCTTGAAAAACTTGATAGTGGCTTCACAATCACGAAGATTGAACTTCATTCTGTGGGTGATGTGGAAGGTATTGATGCTGCAACATTTGCAAAGCACGCCGAGCAGACAAAAGGCGGCTGTCCTGTTTCAAAGGCTCTTACAGGTCCGACAGTTATACTTAATGCAAAGCTGAAATAGTTGCAAAATTAAATTGTAATTCTTTATTCGGTCCTCTTTTTTAAGAGGATCGAATTTTATTATTATCAATTGACTCCTAAGCATTTTACAACTTTTATTTTTCTCACCCACATTCCGTTATTAATTTGATCAGGGTGACAAACCCTGCGTCAGTTTTTGTTTTACATTTAGCAAGCAACCCATTCTATTATTGATTCCCAAATAATTCTTTCCGGCATAATTCTTCTTGCTTACTATTTAGTGAGGTAGGAAGTATGGTGTTTTTAAATAAATTATTTCTTTTATTCCGGTATGAAAGTTTACGAATTTTCTCCTAAAGGAGACCTTCGGGCATACGGGAACCACTCTCAAAGGATACATATCCCACCGGT
>DATIJX010000163.1:0-3024 GCA_035478175.1 Ignavibacteriaceae bacterium | reverse complement strand
GGAATTCGCGAGATCTTCGGGTATAGTTTTTAATGATCTTGCGAAGTGAACTGATGCACCGGAATAGAGTGGACATAAAAGTCCGCACGTACATTGATAAGTATGATGAATAGGAAGCACTCCAATAAATCTATCCTCAGGATAGATTGTAACCATTTTTCTCATATCCATTAAGTTGGTTGCAATGTTCTTCTGGCTCAACATTACTCCTTTAGCTCTTCCAAGCGAACCGGAAGTGTAAATTATTTCAGCAACTTCATCAACATTAATCTTCGGCGGCTTGATCTCAGCAATAGATTCATTCTTTATCATCTCTATCATCGAATAAAAGTCATCCTCTTTTTTCTCCAGATCCATATTGATGAAAAATTTAATTTTTCCAAAAACACTTTTTTTTGCTTTTATTAAATCTGCCAGAGAACCTGAGAATACTAATGCAACTGAGTCCGATTCGTGAATGATGTTAAGAATATCACTATGAGTAAGATTTTTATCAACCGGAACAACAACAAAATCGAACATCATTGCAGTCAGGTATGCAATTGCCCACTGAACACGATTTTCACCAACTACCGCAATATGTTCTCTGGGTTTGATACCAAGCTTTTGCAATGAGCTGCCAAACTTCATAATGTAATCAAGCAGCTCGGAATAAGTTACGCTTGAGATAGGATATTTTGTTAGGTCCTCCAATGCGATTTTGTTAGCATAGACTTTTGCTGACCTGAGCAGCATATCCTGAATTGATTCTATTTGCGGGACTTCAAATAATTGAAGTTTATTTTGGTTTGAACTCATAACTTTCTCCTTGCATAATCTTTTAAATTACGATATAAGAATAGTAAACAAGATTTACTCAATTGTCAAAGAGATGTGAACTTAGTGTAAAAGTTTACAATTTGTGTTTTTAAACTAGTTTATCAAAGACGATAATTAGTTTTTAAAAATTATTATACAAATAAACATCAATTCTATTCCTTATACTTCAAAATAGGTTTAATGGAAGCTAGATCGATGTTTGAAATGCCTTGTGGAAACCTTGCAAACATTTTTATGCCGTTCCAATATTCCTCTGTTGATTCATCCGTTTCGTACCTGTCTCTTGAAGATTCTCCAACGACAGTAGGTATTCCTGCCAAAAGCCATAAAGGTAATGTAATCCCTGCATAGATGCCATTTGATAAAGTTAGAACTGAGCCTCCAAATACCCATAAGCCATAAGTTGTTGTATTTTTTTCATCTAATTCCAGGGTGCTTTCTATTATGTTGCGTTTGGGTATCTGGTAGAGAGAATCATACAATAAATAAATATTACTATCTTCGGATGCTATGAACTCACCACTGTATTGTTTCCAATTTTCATCAGGATGTAAAGTATCCGGTGCAGTAATTACTGTTAGCCATCCTCCGTAAATATCCTGAGGTACGTCTGTTGTTTGAGGCAAAAAATTATCAGGCGCATAGGACGTAGCGCATCCTATTAAAATCACAGTTGAAATTATCAACAGATAGTGAAGTATTTTTTTATGGATATACATATTTACTACTCCAAAAAGTTTCTTCCATTTCTGCTTCAACTTTTTTGAATTGTGGTGCAAGATCTTTGTAAAATTGTTTCGGATTTAAGAACATCTGATACACCCTTTCTGCATTTTCTTCCCCGAGCCATTCATTTCTCATCCACTCCAGATAATATCCTTGCGATTCCATAAATAATTCATAATTGTAATATTCAATAGGCAGCTTATAATTCAGAAGATACTTATCGCCGGGAAATGTTACTAACATTGAATCCGGATTAGTTAACAATTCAGTTACATCACTGTTATTTGCAAATTCAGGTGAGGAAGTTGTAGGAAAAATAGTATCAGGCACCACTTCCTTAATTATGTCCGCGAGAGCTAAATAATCAATTCTCCATAATCCTTTGGACATTCTAAGTTTTACCTTGAATGACGAATCATCGGATTTGCGGTTTGAAATTTTTGTCAGAGGTACTATCTTAATATCTGTTGCAATAGGGCCGGTTTCACCAACTTCGCCAACTTTATCCCATTCATCATTTTCGTTCTGAATGAGAACTTCAATATTTCCAAGGACATTTCGCGGATTATCAAGAAGATGTTTGAATTGATTTTTGTTGCGTTCAACATTAGCTAACCAATCGCCTGCAGTTGTTCCCATGTAAGACAATGATTGATAAAATAGAAAAGTTGTAAGCAGAGTTTGTCTTGCAGCTATAACAATTCCCATACTATCTGATGCTGGTCCGTAAAATGTAACTTCGATTGTTTCTTTTGCAGCGAGATCATTTGAATCAGCTTCACAGAATCTTTCAACTCCGTCAAACGAACAGAGTTTTTCAGAGATATCACCTTCAGCGGCAGTAATTGAACTTGCTTCCGTAATATTTATTGCTTGCAAATACTTACCATCCGGTGTTGCAAAGACTCTTCCTCCTTCCGGTTTCGGTGCAGCTAGGATATTTGCTGATCGTATGATATGAGTTTCATATGCTTCATTCTTCAATTGAACTTCAAAATCTTCGCTAAGTGGTTTTATTCTGTATAATGCGTCAACATCACTTGCCTCCAGTGCAGGAGAAATACTTGATGAAAACCCTTCCGATTGTACTATATAATCATAACCATTATATGCGTAAAATGTCGGGCAGGAACCAAAACACGCTTTTGGATTTGCGATACATACAACAGTGAAAACTCCTGTTACTAAGGTTAACATTACCAATACTCCTAATGCGGCCGAACTATTAATTTGATTTGTTTCTGCGAGTACAACCTGCGGTATAGGCACAGTAAATTGGTCTTCAGAAATGAGCTCTCTGTTTGGATTAAAAAGTTTACCGGAACCACTTACAGAATCTTTTGATGTAATAAAATTCCAATTTTCGAGTACGTATAAATCACCATTCTTCATATGCAATTTCAGAAACGGAAGATCTTGTGAACTTTTATGAACTGGAAATTGCTTAGGTGATTCAGAAATTCTTTCAATCCTTGAACC